>JAESSC010000069.1 GCA_016764285.1 Pelagibacteraceae bacterium | reverse complement strand
TTATGCCAGAAAATTCAATTCTTATATAATGAAGCCCAATAAAACTAAAAAATAACGGCGTGAGAAAATTTAACCACCATGGTAGAAAAGAAGTTATATTTATTTCAAAAAATGAATTGAGAACAGTATCAAGTATACCTAATCCAAAAAGGACAATACCGGCTAAAATAAATAAATTTAAGTTTTCGCTACTTGGATTTAAAAATGTTAATTTTTTCATCATTTTTCTTTAATCGCTATTTTTTTGTTATACCAATTCATAAAAATTGAGATTGTAATACTTAATGATAAATACGAAAGCATGGTGATAGAAATTATTTCAATAGCTCTGCCTGTTTGCATTAAAGCCGTTCCTGCAAATACTAAGACAAGATCTGGATAAGCAATCGCAGCTGCAAGGGATGAATTTTTCGTTAAGTTTAAATATTGGTTAGTTGTTGGTGGTATGATTATTCTTAGAGCTTGAGGCATTACGACTAATTTAAGAGTTTGACCTGGTGTTAAACCAATGGATGACGCAGCCTCCTTTTGCCCTCTGCTAATTCCTTCTATTCCCGCCCTAACATTTTCAGCAATAAAAGTAGCAGTGTACAATGAAAGAGCTAAGGCTAAGGCCATTAATTCAGGAATAATACTTATCCCTCCTTTAAAATTGTAAATGGTCTTAGACAATTGTTTTAGTTCAGGATACTCAAAATCTAAAGAAACGCCTCCAATCAAAAAAGTTAGAAATGGAAGAACTGTAATTATCGTTAGTGAAATTAAAAATTTTGGATATTGCTTACCAGTTTGTTCTTGTTCTTTTTTAAAAAATTTCAAAAGAAAAAAAATTACAATTATTGATGCAATAATTGAAGTAAGAAATAATTGACCATTAGTCCAAATAAATCTGGGAACAAACAGCCCTTTAATGGACAAGAATGAAATATCATAAAAATTAACTGCATCCTTAGGAAGTGGCAATGTCCTTAAAACCGCAAAATACCAAAAAAATAATTGAAGCAACAATGGGATGTTTCTAAATATTTCTATATATATTTCAGACATTTTTGCTATCAAATAATTTGGTGAAAGTCTGGAAATGCCAATGACAACCCCTAATATTGTGGCAAAGAATATTCCGATTAAAGCTACAATAATTGTATTTATTAAACCAACTAGATAAGCCGTGGCATACGATTTGGTTCCATCATATTCCACAAAAGGAGTAAATTGAATATCAAATGATGACTCCTCTCCTAAAAAGCGTAAACCAAAGTCAATCCCTCTATTGTCCATATTGACTTGTGCGTTGTATGAAAAATAACCGAAAATAAATACAATGAAAAAAATTGTTAGTGCTTGAGGTAAATAATATTTAAGCTTTGGTCTTGCGTAAAAAAAATCAGAAATACTAGAAGTTGTACTTTTTAAATTCATTATAGTTTGAGGATAAAAAAAAGGGCCAGAAAAATCCAGCCCTTTTTTAATAACCTTTTAAATATAACTATCTAGCAGGTGGAACGTAAAGGAGACCGCCTTTTGTCCAAAGTTCATTAGGACCTCTTGTCGGCAAGATTCCCGTATCTGCTATATTACGTTTATAGCTTTCACCATAATTACCAACTTGTTTGATAATTCTTAAGCTCCAATCGTTATCTAATCCTAAAGCAGCGCCTAACTCACCTTCAGCTCCAACAAGTCTTTTAATTTGTGGATTTTTTGAAGTTTTCATAGAGTCAGCATTTGAAGAATTAATACCATATTCTTCTGCTTCGATCATAACGTTAAGAGACCAACGAACAATATCTTCCCAAACTGCATCACCTTGACGAACAACTGGTCCAAGTGGTTCTTTGGAAATTGTTTCTGGTAATACAATGTGATCATCTGGATTTGACAGCTTGGTTCTTTGAGCTGCTAAACCAGATTTATCTGTTGTATAGGTATCGCATCTTCCTGAATCATATGCTGCTACCACTTCATCTGCTTTTTCAAAAACAACTGGTTCATATGTAATACCGTTTGCAGTGAAAAAGTCTCTCATATTCAACTCAGTCGTTGTTCCTATATTAACGCAGGCAGAAAGGCCGCTTTTAAATTGGCTAGTGGAAGTAATTCCAGAAGCTTTTCTAACCATAAAACCTTGGCCATCGTAAAAGTTCACACCAACAAATGTTAAACCAATGTCAGCATCACGAGATAATGTCCATGTTGTATTTCTTGATAAGATGTCAATTTCGCCGGCTGTTAAAGCTGTAAATCTTTCTTTAGCGCTTAATGGAGTAAATTTAACTTTACCAGCATCTCCAAGCACTGCAGCTGCAACAGCTCTACATACGTCAACGTCAACACCAGTCCAGTTTCCAGATGCATCAGCATTAGAAAAACCTGGAAGGCCCTGAGATACACCACATCTTACAAAACCTTTTTTAATGGTGTTTTTCAAAGTTTTTGATTTCTTCGCAGCCATAGTTTCTGTGCCTAAAACAAGCATCACCACAGCAAAAATTGCAAAGAAAGAAAACAAATGTTTAAACATTTTTTTCATTATTATTTCCTTTTTATTGTTAACAATATTAAGTTGAAAAAAATTGAAATTTTTTTAACTTAAAGTTCAATTAATATGGTTCATTAAAGTANTTTGATCAAACTTTAAACATATAAAATTGACACCTATATTTAGTNTAAATCGAAAAATTACTAACAAAATAAAGATTATTACAACCAGCAATATGANCAACCTGAANGATATNNAGTCAGCTAAAATTTTAATTTTTATTGAATTAATTTATNAACTTTTTTTATTAATCCAATTATACAGCCAAGCAAAAATTGCACCAGCAATTCCAAAATCAACAAAACCATAAGCGGCACCAATAACGCTACCAAGCGGTGTATAGCTATAGCCTATATATATTCTTTCAAACAAAGTTGTTGGACCTTCTGCATTACCGGTTAATATTAACCACCAGGCTAGCATAAACATAGTACCTGCTCCAAAAATCGCCATGGTAAGCGCCACTGAACGAACAGACATTATCACGCCTCCTTAAGTTATTTGTTAATATTATATATAGTTATATACATTATGACAGATCTAAAATCATGGTACCTTCATTAGGAAATTTTGCACTCTGGCTATCTTTGTGTTTTGCTATTTTACAATTTATAATTTCTCATAAAANAATCAGTCATTTTAGATCAAAGCTTAACAGCGTGGCNGTTAACGGTTTACTATTGTGCNCTTTGATATCATTTTTTTCTCTGATGTATAGNTATNTTGTTTCAGATTTTAGTGTAATGAATGTTTTTCAAAATTCACACACTACAAAACCTTTGGTATATAAAGTGTCCGCTGTTTGGGGCAATCACGAGGGATCCATGTTGTTATGGATGCTTGTTTTNACTATTTTTAATTATTTTATATTTAAATTATATAACCAAACAAATTCTANATTTATATCAAAAGCCTTAGAAACGCAGGCCTTTATCATNATTGGNTTTTTATTATTTACATTACTTACTTCAAATCCCTTTGAAAGAATTTTACCAGCACAACCAAATGGATTGGGTTTTAATCCAATNTTACAAGATCCAGCTTTGGCGATCCACCCACCGTTATTATATATCGGGTATGTAGGTTTTTCGGCTGCATTTTCCCTTAGCATCGCGACTTTAAGCTTAAGAAATAATGAAAAAATTCCTTGGTATATTTATATGAAACCTTTTGTAATAGCCTCNTGGACTTTTTTAACAATTGGAATTGCCTTTGGTTCTGTGTGGGCTTATTACGAATTAGGCTGGGGAGGTTGGTGGTTTTGGGATCCAGTTGAAAATGCATCTTTTATGCCATGGTTACTTGGCACCGCTTTATTACACTCACTTATTATTGTAGAGAAAAAAAAATCACTTCAATCATGGGTATTGTTATTATCAATACTTGCTTTTCTCTTAAGTGTAGTGGGAACATTTCTTGTAAGATCTGGCATACTAACTAGTGTTCACACATTTGCTTTGGACCCANCTAGAGGNATATATATTCTTGCNTTTACCGCTTTACTGGGAGGTTATTCACTAATTTTATTTGGATTGAAATCAAAAAAATATATAAAAAATAACTATTTCTCTTTTTTCAGCAAAGAAGGTTCGATCCTTGTAAATAATATTCTTATGGTGATTGTGTGTGCCACAGTATTTTTAGGAACGATCTATCCACTTTTAATAGAAGCTTTTACTAATAATAAAATCTCTGTTGGGGAACCCTATTACAACTCAACANTTGTTCCAATAATGATTCCAGCAATTCTNNTTATGGGTATAGGGCCAATGTTATCGTGGGGAAGAGAAGATAAATCAAAAATTTTTAAAAAAATATTTCCTNGTATCTTGCTTACNATAATAATAACTGTATTTATTTTCTTATTTTATCAATCATATAACCTTATTGGAATTGTGGGAATTATATTAGCTTTTTGGATAATTTCTAATAACTTCATCATTTTGTTTCAAAAAATACCAAATCGCTCAAGTGGTATGATAATCGCTCACCTAGGTATTGGTTTATTAATATTGGGAATAACAGGATCGAGTGTCTGGCAAGAAGAAAAAATTGCCAGAATGAAAATTAATAACGAAATTAAGATTAAAAAATACAATATTATTTTTAAAGAAATTAATGAAATTAGAGGACCAAATTACGTTGCTTTAAAAGGAAATTTTTTAGTTTATGACGAGAAAAAAACTATTATTACAAAATTAAAACCTGAAAATAGATTTTATCCAATAACTAACAATTTCACTACAGAAGCATCCATACATACTAATTTGCTTAGAGATTTGTATATTGTTTTAGGAGAAGGAAACATAAATGACGGTTGGGTAGTGAGAATATATTATAATCCACTTGTAATTTGGATATGGATTGGTGCTCTAACCATATTTCTGGGTGGAATCGTCTCGATGACTAGTAATTTAGAAAAATTAAGACGTTTATCAATATGAAAAAGCAATTATTAATCCTTCCTTCCTTATTCTTCTTATTCTTCTTAATAATTTTTTTTTATTTATTAATAATTGATAGGAATCCATCTGAACTTCCATCAACTTTATTAGATAAAAATGTTCCAAAATTTGAAACTGAGTCTCTATTAAAAGATGAAAAGTTTATTTCATCTAAAGAATTTGGAAATGAAATACTATTAGTAAATTTCTTCGCTACATGGTGCAAGCCTTGTCGGGACGAACATATTTATATTAAACGTTTTTCAAATGAAAAAGAAATAAAAGTAATAGGAATAAATTATAAAGACAATCCTAAAAAGGCGATCCAATGGCTTAAAGAGTTGGGTAATCCATATACGGATGTAGCTGTAGATAAAAGTGGAAGAATAGCAATAGATTGGGGGGTGTATGGAATTCCAGAAACATTCATTGTGAATTCAAAAGGAATTATTAAATATCGCCATGTGGGTCCTGTAACAAAAAAAATATATAAAAAAATTAATTTAATAATTAATGAAAGCGAATAATGTTAACTAAAGATTTTATATTAACAAAAATTTTTATAATAATTNTAACTATTTGTTTAACACAATTTTTTTCTAANAATTGTTTTGCNGTAGAACCTGANGAAATCTTACAAGATCAAAAACAAGAATTACGAGCTCGAGATATTTCAAAAAATATAAGATGTATGATTTGCCAAAACCAATCAATTGATGAATCAAATGCTCCCCTTGCTAGGGATTTNCGTATTTTAATCAGAAATAAAATAAAAGAAGGAAATAACAATGAAGAAATATATATATTTTTAACAGATAGATATGGAGATTTTATTCTTCTCAAACCTCCTTTTAAATTAAGTACATTAGCACTTTGGTTTTTACCGTTTATTTTTTTTATAGTTGGTNTTTTTATCGTCTTTTGGCACAATAAAAAATCTAAGAAAATTTTAAAAGATATTTAATTATTTATTATTTTTTTTCCTATCCAATTTAAATTTCATTACTTCTGTTTTGTATCTCATTAAAAAAATGATCAATGAATAAATTATCATTCCCAAAAGCATAATAATCAAAGGAATAAGCATCGTATAATGAATTGTCGGTGCGGAAGTAAGTGTTATGCTTGATGGTTGATGAAGAGTATTCCACCAATCAACCGAATATTTAATAACTGGCAAATTAAATAAACCAATAGTTCCAATTACTGAAGATATTTTATTTGCTTTTTCAAAATTATTTACAAATTGCCAAGTGAAAATATAAGCAAGNTAAAATAAAAGTAAGATNNNCATAGATGTTANTCTTGCNTCCCATACCCACCAAATTCCCCAAGTAGGTTTNCCCCANANTGAGCCNGTCACAATTGAAACTANTGAAAAAANACATCCNACGGGTGCNAAACTTTTNGCNANCAATGNCATAANTTTAATNTTAAAAATTAAATTTANNATNGAAGCGATTCCAATA
>JAESSC010000068.1 GCA_016764285.1 Pelagibacteraceae bacterium | reverse complement strand
TCCTATCATCTTTGCTCTAGGACAAAATAATTTTCTATTATGTAAATACGGTTCTGGCTCAGAATAATATTTCCAATTATATTTTGGATCGTGCATGGTGTAGAGTAAGGCAAGCGGCATTTTAACTTTCCATATATCGCTCGATTGTCCAGCCTCAAACAACCCAACTGTATTTTGAGATTTTTCTGTAAGTCGGTTAGCCAATACACAACCTGCTGTTCCTGCTCCAATAATAAGATAATCAAAATTCATAATTTGGTTTAGCGATTAGAAATCAATAAAGATAGAATGGAATTTTAATTAGTTGGGTTTGTCACCTTGAACAGCTATTCTATCCATAATTCTTTCATGGCCCAATCCTCTTCCGGGAAAAAAATCTGCTATAGCATAGTGCTGAACACTTCTATTATCCCAAATTGCAACAGCATTTTCTGTCCATTGAAATCGGCATGTAAAGTCTAATCGTGCCTGATGTTTAAAAATTTCATTTAGAATTTCGTCACTTTCTTTTTTATCCATACCAATAATCTTTTTAGTATAAGTCCAATTTACAAATAATATTTTTTTTCTAGTTTCTGGATGAGTTCTAACAATAGGATGTTCGTTGGAATACTCATCATAATTTCCATTACTTTTCATTGCTTTATAATCTTCTATAAAAAATTTTGCACCTAGAGAACTATGAATTGCTTTTTTGTTTTTAATTTTTTCTTTGATGCTTTCGTCAAGCGTTTCCCAGGCAAGTTCCATATTAGCGAACATCGTATCCCCACCAACAGGCGGAATTTTGATAGATTTTAAAATTACCGCTTTAGTTGGTTTAACGTTGTAACTGACATCACTATGCCAATTCTCACCCCACTGATTTTTTTCGTCGGGCTTTTTAATTATTCTTACAATTTCAGGATATTCGTCTAGACCTTTTACATAAGCATGCTGTTCTATGGGTCCAAAACGTGAAGCTAATGTTAACTGTTCTTCGGGAGTAATATTTTGTCTTCTGAAAAAAATAACTTTATGTTCTAAAAGTAAATTATTAATTATCTCAAAATTTTTTAACGAAGTATCCTTTAGATTAACCCCGCTAATTTCAGCTCCCAAAGCTCCAGAAAGTAACTTTATGTCCATCAATTTACTGTAATTGATTTATTTTTTTTTGTCATTAGTTTTTCATTTTTCCACCGTTAGCATCGTACAAGGGTTTATCAGTCACATGGGCTAAATATAGCTTTCCATTAATTTCAACATCAAGAGTTGAGTTATGTTTTGATAATTCTGGCGGGACATAACCAAGGGCCATACTTTTTTTGACATGATGGGCATAACCACCCGAAGTAATATAACCCACACACTTTTTGTCTTTTAAAATAGCCTCATCATTAGTCACATCAATATTATTTGTATCTACCGTCATTGTAACAAGTTTCTTTTTAGGACCCTGTTTTTTTTCATTTAAAGTTGGTTTCTTACCAATAAAATCTTTATTCCAATTTATAAAAGCATCTAACCCAGATTCTATAGCNGTAAAATCAGGTCTAAAATCGAGTGTCCATGCACCCCAATTTTTTTCNANTCTTAAAGACATNANNGCTCTNNTACCNTANAGTTTTAATNCCAANTCTTTTCCATTNACNTCAATTTCTTCAAATAATTTTAATTGAAATTGNGGAGCAACATAAATTTCNTATCCCAATTCTCCNGAAAAAGATATTCGATTTAAAATAGCTGGAACCCCTCCAANAAATGTTTCTCTNGTATCTCTAAATTTTAATGCTTCAGCTGANACGTCATCTCTACAAATTCTAGATAATAATTTGCGTGAGTTAGGACCTGAAATGGCAATACCATGAAAATCATCAGATCGATTTTTGTAAATTACANNCTCTTTTGGTAAAAATTTNTCAAACCATCTACGGTGCATTTCTTGTGCAGCACCAGATCCAAAAATCATAAATTTTTCTTCGTTAAAACAAGCAACTGTTAAATCACCATATAATTTACCCTTTGGCGTTAACATAGGCGTGAGAGCAATTCTGCCTGGTTTAGGTATTCTTCCTGCCATGATATGATCAAGAAATTTTCGAGAGCCTGCACCAGTTATCTCGTGTTTTGCAAAATTTGCTATTTCAGTTGCACCCACCGCATTCCGTACTGCCTCAACTTCGGCAGCAACATATTCATGGGATCTTGAGCGTTTAAAAGTTGGTTCTTCATGAGCGTCTTCGGTATTTTTAGCAAACCATAAAGCACTTTCTAATCCAAAAGAATCACCCATAACAGCACCTCTTGCTACTAAGCGATCATATAAAGAAGTTGTTTTTTGCCTTCTTCCTTTTGGTAGGGTCTCGTTTGGAAAAGTCATAATAAATCTTCGTTCATAATTTTCTGAAGATTTAACAGTTCCATAGTCCGGTGATGCATAATTTCCAAATCGCGCCACATCCATTGCCCATATATCAATTGAGGGCTCTCCATCTATAATCCATTCAGCAATACATTTACCAACACCTCCAGCCTGGCAAAAACCAGCCATTACACCAACCGCAACCCAATAATTTTTCATGCCCGAAACTGGGCCAATTAAGGGGTTACCGTCTGGACCAAAAGTAAAAGGGCCATTAACAATATTTTTAATTCCAGCTTTTTCTAGAGCGGGCATTCTTTTAAATCCAATTGCTAGACGATCTTGGATATTTTCTAGTTTTGGATTTAACAATTCATGACCAAAATTCATTGGAGTTCCATTCACTTGCCAAGGAGTAGATTTAGGTTCGTAGGTGCCAAGCAACATTCCATATCCTTCTTGTCTAAAATAAATGTTTCCATCAAAATCTGTTCCAACTGGTAAGCGTGTTTCATTCCCTCTTTCTTTAATTTCTGGAATAGTTTCAGTGATTAAATAGTGATGTTCCATCGGTTGAACTGGTAAATTAACNCCTGCCAATTTACCAACCTCTCTAGCCCACAATCCCCCAGCATTAATTATTATCTCCGCATTAATATTTCCCTTCTCTGTAATGACATCCCAAGTCCCATCTTTTTTCTGATTAGTTTCTAAGACAGAGGTATTAGTATAATATTTTGCTCCATGTACCTTTGCAGATTTGGCATAGGCATAAGTTACTCCCGATGGATCAATCTCACCATCAATTGGATCCCAAAGAGCCGCAATATAATGTTTTGGATTAATTATGGGATTTTTTTTCACTACTTCTTCTAAAGAAATAAATTCTTGATCCAAACCCATATATCTTGCTTTAGATCGTTCTCTCTTTAAGTAATCGTGCCAAACTTCATTTGAGGCGAGGTAAAAACCTCCACTAGGTTTAAATCCAGTCGAATGACCTGAAGTTTTTTCAATTTCTTTATAGAGCTTAATAGTATAAGCCATCAATCTTGAAATATTTGGATCAGANGANATNACATGNACATTNCCTGCNGCATGCCATGANGATCCNGAAGTTAATTCTTTNCGTTCTAAAAGAATNCAGTCTTTTAANCCAAACTTAGCTAAGTGAAAAAGTATTGAACAGCCAACTACACCACCACCAATTATAACTACTTTAGTGTGAGTTTCCATTTAGTTATTCTTTTAATATTCTTTTGCGTGATCGGTATAAATTTTTTTTAAACTTTTATCTGTTCCGTGAACATAGTGTTTGCTCATGTCAGGATAATACTTATAGGAGATTGGTTTTCTTCCAAGTGCAACCGCCATTTCTCTGACGTGATGAGGTGAAGCTCCACAGCAAATTCCAATAAAATTTATTTTCTTAGATACGCATTCTTTAGCAAATTCGGCCATTTCAAATCTATTACAATAAAGATTATCTAAAGCTACTGGAAATGCATTACCTCCAGGAATACAATCNCAACCAGGATCAGTTTGATTTAAAAATCCTGGNTCTTTTTCTGTTGTTCTATAAGGAACTGGTAATCCGGCAACATGACAAGAAACNTTTTCTCTTATTTTATTAAGTAGTTTCATTGTCATNTTTGGTCCTCTGAAACAATTTAAACCTACAACATCTGCTCCATTATCTTCTAAAATTTTACATGCATCTTCTGGGGTATAATCATCTCTAGTTTTATCCCCTTTTTTTATGGAAAGGTTAGATACTGCAATCAGGCCGACATCTTTAATAACTTTAAGAGCCATTTTTGCCTCTTCTAACCAAGTAATTGTTTCAGCAACAATAAAATCTACTCCAGCTTCTTTAGCCCACAGAACTTGTTCTTCAAACATTTTTTGACACTGAATATTAGTTTTTTTGTCCCTAGGATCGTAAACATTTGTATTTGCTACATCACCACAAACTAACAAATCTAAATCCTTAAATTCATTCCTAGCATCTTTCGCAATTTTTAAAGCATTTTTTTGAAGAGGTTCAAGAAGATTTTCTTTTCCAATGATTCTTAATTTTTCTCTATGACCATAATATGTGAATGCTTGCACGACATCAGAGCCTGCTCTAATAAATTCTCTATGTAGTTGTGAAACTACTTCTGGATGTTCTAAAACTACTTCAGGTACAAAAGCTCCCGCTTGTAAGTACCCTCTTCTTTCCATTGCGAAAAGATAACCTTCCGCACAAAGCACTGGTCCATCATTAAGCCTTTGAATTAAATCCTTACTCATACTACTTTTTTCATTTTTATTAACTAATCATATTTTATTTGAATTGGAAACAAAATTGTTTAACATTTATTTATTGCTTTAAATTATGAAAAAAGACACAAGCAACAAACTTGATATATACAAACTAAAAACATCAGAAGAATTGTTGAAATACTATCAAGACTGGACAGATAATAATCAATACAATAAGGATATGGTGGATTGGAATTATACCGCTCCAAAGGAAACGGTATCAATTTTGAAAAAATATGTATTTAATAAAAATTCCAAGATATTAGATGCAGGTTGTGGTACCGGACTTGTTGGTATTGAACTGAAAAAATATGGTTACTCAAATATTGAAGGGGTTGATTTTTCTCAAAATATGTTAGATCTCGTACCCCAAAGTATTTATAAAAAAATTGAAAAAATTAATTTAAATAAAGCTCTTAAATTTAAAGATAATATTTATGATGTGATCATGTGTGTTGGNACANTCACTTATGGACACGTCAAACCTCAANCATTAGATGAACTAATTAGAATAACCAAGAACAAAGGTTTTATTTGTTTTACGATAAATGAAGGTATATATGAAGAATATGGTTTTGATAACAAAATAAAAGAGCTATCAAATAATAAATCATGGGATGTAAAAGAATTTTTTAAATCAGATTATATAACAACCAAGGATGTGGATGCTTGGCTATGTCTAGCAGAAATAATAAAATAATAAGCTGCCTNTGTGGNGGGATTCAATTAAAAACAAAAGGACCTCTTCGTCATGTTTCAAACTGTCATTGTACGCAATGCATGAAAACACACGGNAACTATGCAGCTTATACATCTACTCCAGAAAAAGAAGTTAAGTTTATCAAGAAGANAACATTAAGATGGTTTAGATCCTCAAAAAAGGCTAAACGCGGTTTCTGCAACAAATGTGGAGCTAGTATGTTTTTCAAATTTTTGGGAAGCAATGATATTTCCATTGCTGCCGGAATGTTTAAAAATCCAACCAAATTAAAAACAAAAATGAATATATTTGTTGAAGGNAAATTAGACTANTACAATCTTGATAGTCGACTACTTAAGTTTAGTCGTTATTCANAATAATAAAAATTAATAACTATTTTAATAATTTTCGATATGTAATTATTACAGCAAATACAACTATTAATGCGGCAATACCCTGGTCTCCAAGCATATTTAATAGTGAAATTAAATTCGTTGTCACTTGAGAACCAAAAAAAGCAACATTAGGTCCAAATAATATTTCAGCAAAAACAGAAACTCCTAGTAAAAGGACCCCTAGTTCAATAAACTGTCTTAAATAATATTTAATTGTTACAATCCAAGCTTTCATAACACTCCTTTTAATTTTTACAATTTGCTACCCTAGCCTCTACAATCTCGGGCTAGGATAGCACAGGTTTATAATCGTTAGTTATATTATGTGGGCAACTAACGAAACTCAAAATACCTATTTATAAAAACCTAAAATTATCACAGCCGCTACTAAACCGACTATTCCTGCATCGCCAAGTCCTTGGACTAGTCCTACTATGTTATCAGCTATGCCGCTTACAAATGGAACATTTCCACCAAGAAGCGAAACTACGATACCCAAACCAAGTAATGCGATAACTACCTGAGTTAGACTGTGTATCGTGCTTGAGAATCCACTAAGTATTTTCATACCTAACACCTCCCTTAATTGTTTTCTTGTTTAAACAAGTGCTATCGAATCACACTCAATAGCGTATAGCTACTATTACCATACTATATATGGATATCTACAGTATAATACTGGCCTAAAAAGCCAATAAAATAGCTATTTTTTGCATCTTTTCCACACCACTTAAAGTCACTTAAAGTAAANGAGATAGAAGGAGNAATAGATGATTNCATNGCNATATTTTNTGTATAAAGNNTAATCTTTATAAAAAATGAACCTTACTTATGCATATATATTCTTATTTGTGGCAATTATTTTTGAATTACTAAGCACTAGCTTTTTAAAGGACACTAATGGCTTTACCAGGCTTTATCCTTCATTGATAGTTATAATAGCTTTGTGCATTTGTCTTTTCCTTATGTCACATACAATGAAGTTTATTCCAGTAGGAATAGTTTACGCCAGTTGGGCAGGGCTGGGCATTGTAGGCATAACAATTATTGCAGTCATAAAATATAAACAAATACCTAATATACCAACTATTATTGGTCTTTCTCTTATAGTTATTGGCGTTGTTGTTGTTCATTTAATGAATGATATCGACGTTAAATAATGAAAATTTATTTCATATATGTGACATTTGGATCTTTAAGAGAAGCCAAAAGACTAGGGGGCCAATTAGTAAAGAATAAATTAGCAGCCTGTACGAATATTATTCCAACTATTTATTCAACATATGTTTGGAAAAATAAGACTATGACGGATAAAGAATGTTCCATGATAGTGAAAACTTCTAAATCAAGAGTAAAAGCAGCAATTAAGTTTATTGTGAAAAAACACAGCTATGAATGTCCTGCTGTTTCTGCTTTTCCAATAGAATTAACACATACAGATTTTCAGCGATGGATCAATGAACAAACAATGACTAAACTTAAATAAATAATAAACTATTATGTCTATATGGGGAAGTTTACTTGGAGGAATGGTNGGTTTTTCGTTCGGAGGACCTATTGGAGCCTTAATCGGTTCGATGATAGGAGGCAGNCTTTCTTCTTCAAGACGAGGTGGTTTCCGACAAGGTTTTGCTCAACAACAGCAAATTTTTGCTATTTCATTGATTATTCTTACTGCAAAACTTGCTAAAGTAGATGGACATGTTTCCAAAGAAGAGTTGATTGCTGTTAAAGAAAAACTAAAAATTCCCGAACATGAATTTGACCAAGTAGGAAAAATTTTTAACAAAGCGAAGGAAGATAGCCTAGGTTACGAATCCTACGCTCAACAAATAGCACAATTACACAAAAGGAATCCTGCTGCGCTTGACGAGGTGATAAATATTTTGTTTTATATTGCAGAAGCGGATGGCAAGGTATCAGATTCAGAAATTAATTATATTAAAAATGTTTCCACAATCTTTGGNCTTAACACTAATCAGTTTGAAAGTATTCGAGAGGCGAGAGTAGGGTCANATAAACAAAACCCTTATATTATTTTGGGTTGTAATCCTAATGATGATCTACCAACTATTAGAAAAAAATATCTTCATCTTTCAAAGGAACATCACCCAGACATTCTAATGAGTAAGGGATTGCCAAAGGAATTGATAGAAGAAAGTGAAAAAAAATTNGCAGCTATTAATTCTGCTTATGACAAAATTGAAAAAATGAAGTCTTAAAATATGCAGCAAATATTTTACGAAATAAAAATCAAAACTAAAGGACAAGGGTTATATGATTTTACTGATCAAACACTTAATTGGCTGAAAAAACAAAAAATCAATAACGGAATNTTAAATATTAATATTTTACACACTAGCGCATCTTTAGTTATTCANGAAAATGCTGATCCCGANGTATTACATGACCTNAAAAATTTCTTTGATAANTTAGCGCCTATGGANAATAANCTCTACAAACATACAACAGAAGGTAAGGATGATATGCCTGCCCATATAAAATCTGCGCTTACGAATAATCAGCTCACTTTGAGCTTAAAAAACAAACAATTAATGCTTGGTACCTGGCAAGGCTTATATTTATTTGAACATCGAATAGAGCAATATACCAGAATTTTATCTCATCACTTAATTGGCGATTAATTAATTTATGCCTTTAACGGTATTTTTGGCAGTAATTTTGGCAGCATTCCTGCATGCNACTTGGAATGCGATGGTTAAAAATGAAAAAGANAAATACCTTGGTGTTGCCGCAATCGTATTTGGTCGTGTGCCNGCATCNATTGTAATAATTTTTTTTATTCCTACCCCATCTGTTGAAAGTATTCCTTATATTATTCTAAGNGCAATATTGCATAATGGNTATCAATGGTTTTTATTATCTGCTTATAAATTTGGGGATTATACTAAAGTTTATCCAATTGCTCGTGGAACAGCGCCAATTTTAGTTTCAATTGTATCCTTAATTTTTCTTGGAGTTGTATTGTCGAATTTCGAGTTACTAGGCATATTTGTTGTTTGTTTAGGTATTTTNTCTTTAAGTTTTCAAGATNTTGAGNGTTTTAAAAATCGCAAAGCTATCATCTATGCACTGATTACCGGTAGTTTTATCATGGGTTATTCGATAACAGATGGATACGGAGCAAGGATAAGCNNTTCCTTCTTGAGCTACTTAAGTTGGTCGACTATTTTGAATGCATTTTTTTTTGTAATCCTTTTAAATTTTATGAAGCAACCCAGAATAATTACTAGAGTTGCAAATGATGGAAAATTTATATTTTTTGTAGGTGGAACAATTTCTTACTTGGTCTACGCCATTATTATATGGGGCTTCACCCAAGCACCTATCCCGATAGTTACAGCTTTAAGGGNAATAAGTATCATTTTTGCACTTTTAATTGGGACATTATTTTTGAAGGAAAGATTGACCCTGTTAAAAACAGTAGCAGTAAT
>JAESSC010000067.1 GCA_016764285.1 Pelagibacteraceae bacterium | reverse complement strand
AATACTTATTCTTCATTGCTATAAATTATACCAATTTTATTGATTTTTAATACGGCAGTATGGCAGACGACTGGTTTAAACCGCTCACCCACCTATAATTTACCGTACTTTCTCTCCGTATAGGTCATGTAGATAAATTGTTACCGCAATCCAAATAATAACAAAACTTATTAATTTATTTATATCCAGATATTCACCATAGTAGAAAACACCTAGCAAAAATTGACCTGTTGGTGCTAAGAAAAAAATCATACCAGTTGGTCCTAATCCTGCTAATTCGACACCTTTTAAATATAGATATAAAGGTATTAATGTCATAGCTCCTGCTAGGAATAACCAAAATGAAATTTTTAAATCGTTTGGAGAAAAGAAATTATTTCCATCTTTTGTTAAGAAATAAAACACAATAATAGCAAACGGGGTCATAAAAGCACTTTCAATAAACAAACCTATGTCAGCAGGTACTTTTAATTTTTTTCTAATTAAATTGTAAGTGCTCCAAGTAACAGCAACAATTAATCCCACCCAAGGAATTGACTCAAAATTAAAAAATAAATAAACAACAGAAATAATTACTAGTGATATTGAAAGTAACTTTTGTTTATTGTGCGATTCCTTAAAAAAAACTATACCAAAAAAAACACTTAGAATTGGAAAGATATAATAACCAAAGCTAGCATCCACAAGTCTATTAGTTACAACTGCATATATCCAAGTAAACCAATTGGTAACAATTAGTATGCCACAAATAAATAAGATTAAAGTTTTTTTTGTGTTTTTTAAGACAAGAAGAACATCATTCCATTTAGAATAAATTGATATTGTAAAAAGAAGTAAAAAAGAGGTCCAAACTGTTCTATGAATAATCAATTCTATTGGATCAACAAAAGATACCGACTTAAAGTATAAAACACCTATAATTCCCCACCATAATGAACCAGCACCACCANATAAAATTCCATTCAAAGTATTTTTATTCATAAATTATTGATACCAATAAATTGAAAANCAATTAAAATAAAGATAAATAGANTACTGTATTGAAACACACAGCAATTCGGTNTATANTTTTNNTCAGCTATTAATCTANANNTNTGGAAGNGTTGGGTGAGNGGNTNAAACCAGNAGTTTGCTAAATTNCCGTAGCTTTACGGCTACCGNNNGTTCGAATCNNNCNGCTCTCCGCCAGTTATCAAAGTTTTTTTATTGGAGGATATTCAAGNATAANTTCAGGTATCCAATTTTTCAGAGATTGAATTCTTTTTGTATTTGATGGGTGTGTACTCATCCATTCTGGTATTTCCTGTCCTTTATATGCCTCTTTCATCCTTTCCCAAATTTTTACAGATTCTCTAATATCATATCCAGCNAGAGATGAAAAAATTAAACCNAAATAATCAGCTTCNGTTTCNTGTTTTCTACCAAAAGGATTATCAATACCAAAAGTCCTTAACATTCCAGCAACATCAACTCCTGTAGCCCTTTGAGTTCTTGATATTGCTCCTCCAGAAAAGATGTCTGCAGCAGTTGTTCCAATATTCAAAAGCAGACTTCTACTTGCTCTTTCAATTGAATGTTTAGCTACTGCATGCGCAATTTCATGACCCATAACAGCGGCTAAACCATCAGTGTTTTTTGTAACTTCAAGAATTCCTGTATATACCGCAATCTTTCCTCCTGGCAAACACCAGGCATTTTTTATTTTTTCATTATCAATCAAGATATATTCCCATTGGAAATTAAAAGTTGGATCTGGCTTATCTATTGAATCAAAATATGCACTCACCGATTCTTCTATATTTNTNCCAATTTCCCTAATTTCTGATAATGTTTTTTTATCATTACTTATTTTTATGTCCTTAGAATTTTTTACTCTTTGATACATTTGAAAAGCTTGTCTATTAATATAACTTTCAGGTAATATTTTAAGTTGTCTTCTTTGGGTTATTGGTGCAGTAGTACAGGATGGAATTATTAATCCACAAGTACAACACCCAATAAGCCCAAGAAATTTACGTCTGTTTATGTTATAATTATACATAATTTTTTTTATAAAATTATGAATTTAAGTAATAAATTACTAATTCCTGTATTAATTTTCACTTTAATCATTATTGTATATTTAGATTACACTTAATCAATGGCAAAATCGCAAAAAAAAAGAAGCATTTTTATAAAATTTAGAAACTATTTTATTACTGGGGTGGTTGTTTTAATCCCTATAGGCATAACTATATACTTGACGTTATTCATTGTTAAAATCTCATCAAAAATTTTACCTAAAGAGTTGAATCCAAATTATTATCTACCATACTACATTCCTGGGGTTGAAATAATTATTTCAATTATTTTAATAACATTTATCGGATGGTTGTCCTTATCTATTCTTGGAAGAAGGTTGTTGAAAATTTTTGAAGATATTTTAAAAAAAATTCCTATTTTAAGAACGATTTATTCAGCAATTACTCAGATGATTGAAACATTCACTAAAAGTGAAGGAAATGCGAAAAATGTTGTTTTGGTCGAATATCCACGTAAAGGCNCTTGGGCAGTAGGGTTTGCAACAAANGAAAACACTANNGGTATAGGNGATAAAATAAANCAGAATTTGGTTAATGTTTTTATACCTACGACTCCTAACCCAACTAGCGGTTTTTTATTAATGTTTCCTAAAGAAGATGTAATTTACTTGGATATAACTTTCGAGCAAGCATCAAAATTTATTGTATCTGCGGGAACTTCAGACCCTAAATGATTTTTTAAGNTTGAATCTCATTAATAATATCGGCTTTATCATATAACTTAAGCAGAGGTTCAAATTTTTTAAAATCTTTTTCATTATTTTCAATTTTCTTAATATTCATCTCCGCTAGCCTGAATAATTCTTCGTGATGAATTGGGTCAGCTAATTTAAAATCTTTAATTCCACTTTGTTGATAGCCTAATACGTCGCCATACCCTCTAATCCTCATATCTTCTTCAGCTATTTCAAAACCATCATTTGTTGATTTTAAAATTTTAATTCTTTTTTTTGCATTTTCACTTAAGTTTTTTTTAAACAATAAAATACATGTACCTTGGTTTACTCCACGACCAACCCGTCCTCGTAATTGGTGAAGTTGAGACAAACCAAATTTGTTAGAATTTTCAATGACAATCGCATTAGCATTTGGAAAATCAATTCCTACTTCAATTACGGTTGTTGAGACNAATACATCTATTGATTTATTTAAAAANTTTTTAAGAACAGTTTCCTTTTCATCTTTTGTCAGATTCCCATGTATCAAACCAACTTTTTTTGAGAATTTTGTAGTTAAAAGNTCGTATTTTTTTACAGCGGCTGTGTAATCAAAATNTTTNGATTCTTCAATTAATGGACACACCCAAAATACTTGATTACCCATTGATATTTGTTTTTTTAAAAAAGTCAAAACTTCACTTATTTTTTCTTCGGGTTTACTGAGTGTAATAATTTTTTTTCTATTAGCTGGTTTTTCTATTAATCTAGAAACATCCATATCACCATAAAGTGTTAAAATAAGTGTTCTGGGTATTGGAGTAGCTGACATTAAAAGTATGTCGCAATCATTACCACCTTTGTATGCAAGTTCTAATCTTTGTTTAACTCCAAATTTGTGTTGCTCATCAATAATTACCAAGCCCAAATTTCTGAAAAAAACCTTTTTTTGAAACAGAGCATGTGTTCCGATTAGTAGATTAATTTTTCCGTTAGATAATTTGTCAATAATTATCTTTTTATCCGAAATTTTTGTCTTTCCAGTCAAAAATCCAATTTTTATATTTGTTCCCTTAAAAATAGTTTTAGCTAAATTATANTGTTGNNNTGCCAGAATTTCAGTAGGCGCCATAAAAGCAGTTTGAAAATTTGANTCAATTACATTTGACGCAGCTATAAGAGAAACAATAGTTTTTCCAGACCCNACGTCACCCTGTAATAGTCTAAACATTTTGTTTCCTGATTTTAGATCTTTATTTATTTCCTCAATTATTCTTTCTTGATTTTGTGTAAGCTTAAAGTTGAAATTATTGATTAAACTATTTGATAAAGCATTTTCAAAAAATTTATTTTTTTTCTTGATTTTTTTAATTCTTTTTCTAATTCGGGACATTACAAGGAGGCTAGCTAAAATTTCATCATAAGCTAACCTCTTATAATAACTTGAATTTAAGTCTTGGGTATTTTTTGAATTATGTAAATTTAATATAGAATCTTTCCATTTTTTGTTGTCTAGTTTTTTTAAAATTTCTAAACTATGCCATTCATCTAATTCAGGTATATTTTTAAGAACTTGTTCTATTAATTTTCTGTATATTTTTTCAGTTATTCCTTCGGTCAATGAATATTTTGGTATTATTTTCTTTACATAATCTTCTTTATGTAAAGGTACNACATATGAGGGATTTGTTATTTGGTATTTTTTTTTAAAAAAACTAATTTTACCACTTATTATTATCCAGGAATCAAGGGGAAGTATTTTTCTAATATAACCCTCTCTACTGTTAAAAAAAACAATATCTATTTTACCTTTTTCATCTTCACAAAGGACTTTATTTGGCAAATTTCTAATTCTTGGGAAATTATATTTAACAGCTTTTACCTTAATTGTTGTAATTTTTCCAATTTCTAAAATATCTAAATTTTTTAAATTAGATCTATCNGTAAAAGCTTGTGGCAAATTCCAAAGCAAGTCTGAAATTTTTTCTATTTGTTTCCTTTTTAATAATTGTTTAGTCTTTATACCTACGCCTTTTAGACTTGATATATTCTGAACAAGGAATTTGTAGTCTTTTGATTTATTCATTACTTTATATTATATAATTATTTAAATTTAACCATAATGAATATAGACAATTTAAAAAAAAAAATTCTTTATCGTNCTGAACATAGAGGAACAAAAGAAATGGATTTACTACTTNGTAATTTTGTAAAAAAATATATTAACTCTTTAAATGAANGTGAACTTTGTGAATTAGAATTATTATTAAATNTAGATGATGAAGTTTTGTATAAATGGTATTTAAACAATGAGAGAACGACATTGATTCCAGAAAATAGCATAACAAAAAAATTAAAAGAATTTAAATTACAGNATTATGGCGGAGAGGGTGGGATTNGAACCCACGAATGAGTTGCCCCATTGCTGGTTTTCAAGACCAGTGCTTTNAACCGCTCAGCCACCTCTCCGAAGTGTAGTTATATGGGGACTTTAATATATTTTTTAAGAATTNTACACAACCTCAATATTAATTTATCTCGCTTCGCACATGTTTAGTACATGTTTGTCCTATGAAATCCTATAATTAGACTAGGCTGACTTGCTCTAATAATTTTGCTAGGATTATTTGAAATGCTGAAACTATCTCTATACGTGTT
>JAESSC010000066.1 GCA_016764285.1 Pelagibacteraceae bacterium | reverse complement strand
AAAAATGGATAGGGAATTTAAAGTCACGCGCAAGATTATGCTTAAGCCGTTCTCACTATTTTATGTGTTTATGTCTGGCGGGCTTTTTGCGATGAACGGCCTAATGATAAACACCTGGAGCGCATCCATAGTGATTCTAGTCGGAATAATCGCAGCGCTTATTTTAACTCTTGTAGATGCAGAAGTAATCACGGTTAAATCACCAACTACTCTTGACGGTTATACTGTTATTATGGAGGCTAAGAAGTGACTCGAAAACTTAGCAGAGCCGACCGAACAATGCACTTTATTACAATTACCCTACCGATGCTTATGTTGTGGATATTAATGGAAAAATCGGGGCTTAATTTTATTTCTTTAATGGCAGCTCTAGGAGTGGCGACAATGCTCTCTATAATACTCACTAATATTTTAATTTGTCAAAATATTTATCATTAAAATTTAAAATAATTACACTTTTGTGCTTATTATGCAACGTACATTATGATTATGATCGCATTCCCTGCTCATTTCTCTAAATCCGTACTGCCTTAATAAACTAGAAACTTTTAAATATTGATTAAATCCAATTTCAATTGCAAGTAATCCATTTCTTTTTAAAAGACTGTTTGACTTGTAAATAACTTTTCTTATTAGGTCAAGACCATCTAGCCCTCCGTTTAAAGCAACCAAAGGCTCATAATTTATTATATCTTTACTTAAATTTTTTATATCCTTTGATGGAATATATGGTGGATTCGAAACAATCAAATCATATTTTCCTACATTAAATTTACTTATATCAAAAACTTTAAACTTTGACTGATGAAACAAATTAAGATTCTTTGAATTGATTTGAGCTGTTTTAATAGCCTTTGTTGAAATATCTATACCAACTCCTCTTGAAAAATCTAACTCCTTTAATATTGAAAGCAATATACAACCTGAACCAGTTCCAATATCTAAAACATTTATCCTCTTATTTTTAAAAAAATCTACAACTTTATAAATTAATAGCTCAGTTTCTGGTCTTGGAACCAGAGTTGCCTGGTTAACTGTAAAATCTTGGCTCCAGAATTCTTTCTTTCCAATTATGTAAGCAACTGGTTCTCGATTAATTCTTCTCTTAATTGCATGGTTAAATTTTTTTATTGTATTTATTGAGACATTGATATGGCTGTTCGCTATAAAAAAATCTCTTGTTACCCCCATGATATCTGAAAGAATTACTTGAACATCCAATTCGTGTGAAATAATATTTTTATTTTTTAAAAGTTGTGACGCTTGTTTAATTGTGTTTTCTAAAATCATTTTATTGTTTTAAATTTGCTAATTTGATTTCTTGATCTTGTATCCTTAAATTTCGACCGAATTCTTCAAATGCGTCTCCATTTAAAAATTCTTGAAGTTTATGTATTGTCAAATTTATTCTATGATCAGTAACTCTACTTTGTGGAAAATTATATGTCCTAATTCTTTCTGACCTATCTCCTGATCCTATTTGGTTTTTTCTATCTTTTGATCGCTTTTTATCTTTTTTCTCTCTTTCAGCATCATAAACTCGTGATCTTAAAATTTTCATAGCCTTTGCGCGATTCTTATGTTGTGATTTCTCATCTTGCTGACTTACAACAATTCCTGTAGGTAGGTGAGTAATTCTTACAGCACTATCCGTCGTATTAACTGATTGTCCACCAGGCCCACTTGATCTGAAAACATCAATTCTTAAATCTTTTTCATTAATATTTACATCTATTTCTTCTGCCTCAGGAAGAACTGCAACAGTAGCTGCTGATGTGTGAACCCTACCTTGCGTTTCTGTTTCAGGTACTCGTTGTACTCTATGTACACCCGACTCAAATTTTAAAAAAGAGTAAATGTTAGTACCTTTTATTAACAATATTACTTCCTTAAAACCGCCAGCTTCACTTTTGGATAAATTTATAATTTCAAATGACCATTTCTTATTTAAACAAACCCTTTCATACATTTTATAAAGATCCGCAACAAACAAAGTGGCTTCTAATCCGCCAGTACCGGCTCTTATTTCAAGTATGGCATTTTTTGAATCCGCTTCGTCTTTTGGAAGAAGATATACTTTTAGTATTTTTTCATTCTCTTCCCTTTTTTTTGATAATTGAATAAGTTCATTTTTGGCTAGCTCAATAATATCTTTATCACTTTTTTTATCTTCTATAATTTTTTCAAGTTCTGCTTGTTCTTTTTTAAAACTCAGATAGCTTCTAGCCTGATTAATGACTTCGCGAATACTAGAATATCCTTTAGATTTATTAGCAAAATCTTTTTTGTTAATATCACCTGACGCAAGTTCTTTTTCTAAAGTTTCGTACGTACTAACTATTTGTTGAACTTTCTCTAAAGGGATCATTTTTGGTAGTTTAATTGCTTCTAAGTTCTTTAGACTTTTTTTCCACTAAACTAACAACTTCTTCGATTATTTTGTCGCTAGCCACTTTATGATGGGGCAAACCAGAAAGATACATCATATGATTGCTTTGTCCTCCACCAGTCAATCCTAGTTGAGTTTGGGCAGCTTCTCCTGGGCCATTAACAACACACCCTATTATCGATATAGTAATTGGTTCTTTGATATGTGAAAGTTTCTTCTCTAAAATTTTAACTGTATCAATAACCGGAAATGCTTGTCGAGCACACGAAGGACAAGATATAATGTTTATTCCTCTATGTCTTAAATTTAAGGATTTTAAAATTTCATAACCAATTTTAACTTCTTCAACAGGATTTTCCGATAAAGAAACTCTTATGGTATCTCCTATACCTTCCATAAGTAAAATTCCCATTCCAATGGATGATTTAATGCTTCCGGGTGTCAAGCTTCCGGCTTCAGTAATGCCTAAATGCAAAGGATAATCACAAATTGATGACAAAGATCTATAAGCTTTGGTTGCTAAAAAAACGTCAGATGATTTTACACTTATTTTAAAATTAAAAAAATCTTCGTCTTCTAGAAGTTTTATATTATTTATAGCGCTTTCAACCAATGCTTCGGGACATGGTTCCTTGTATTTCTCAAGCAATTCTCTTCCTAGGGATCCAGAGTTGACTCCAATCCGTATTGAACAATCGTTATCTTTTGCAGCCTTAAGAATTTCCCGAACTCTTTCTTTAGAACCTATATTGCCAGGATTAATTCTTAAACATTGTGCTCCAGAAATTGCAGCCTCTATTGCTCTCTTATAATGAAAATGAATATCAGCTACAATTGGAACATTAATATATTTTAAAATTTTTTTTAGAGATAAAGACGAATCTTTATCCGGACAAGACACCCTAACTATATCAGCACCTGCTTCAGTTAGTTCATTAATTTGTTTAATTGTGCCGTCTACATCAGTTGTTAAAGTATTTGTCATTGACTGAACTGATATCGGAGCATCACCACCTACTTCGATGTTACCCACTTTAATCTTTTTAGTTTTTCGTCTTTTAATATCTCGAAATGGTCTTATGCTCATTTACTTATTAATCCAGTTCAAATTTTTTATGTAAAGTTTTTACTGCCTTTTGGGTCATATCTTCTTGAATTAAAACAGAAATCTTTATCTCTGAAGTTGAAATTGCCAAAATATTTATTTGTTCACGTCCTAAAGCTGAAAACATTTTATAAACTACCCCTGGATGTGAAATCATCCCTGCACCAATAATAGATACTTTGGAAACTTTGTCATCATGTATTATCTTTTGATAATTTAAATACTGGTTGTTTTTTTCAATTAACTTCAGTGTTTTAAATAAATCCTCTCTTTTGACAGTAAAAGTAACATCTGTTTTTTTGCCGTTAGAAGCAGCAGTTTGTATTACCATATCAATATTGATGTTGTTTTTTTCAAATGGTTCAAAAATCGCAGCCGCAACACCAGGTTTATCTGCAACTCCAACAAGAGTAACTTTTGCATCATTTTTTGAATAGGCTATGCCCGTAACTACTTTTTTATAATCGATTTCACTTTGGGATATTATTGTTGTTCCAGCTTTTTCTGAAAAAACAGACCTCACATGAACGGGAATATCATTAATCATGGAGGCTTGAACAGAAATTGGTTGCATAACTTTTGCTCCCAAAGAAGACATTTCCAACATTTCTTCATATGAAATTTTATCAATTTTTTTTGCCTTTTCGTGTATTGAGGGATCTGTTGTGAGTACCCCCTCAACGTCAGTATAAATTTCGCAAGAATCTGTTTCAAAAAATTTTGCAACTGCTACCGCAGATAGATCAGAGCCTCCTCTGCCTAAAGTAGTAATTCTATTGTTAGACGAAACTCCCTGAAAACCAGCAATTACTGCTACACCTCTGCCTGAAATAAAATTTAAGATTTCTTCCGTTTTAATGTTTATTACTTGTGAGGATGTATGATTACCGTCTGTAAGAATTGGAAGTTGCCAACCCATCCATGATCTCGCTTTAACTCCTAAATCTATAATAGCTCCTGACAAAAGTGAACTTGAAATCTGTTCGCCTGAAGAAAGCAATACATCCAACTCTTTGCTATCAAAATTTTTACTAATTGAATTTGATTTTTTTTTCAAATCATTAGTAACTCCAAACATTGCAGAAACGATAACGATAATTTCATTACCTTCTTCATGTCTCTTTTTTATAATATTGGCAACTTTCTGTATTTTTTCTATACTTCCAACAGAAGTTCCGCCAAACTTAAGGACTAATCTTTTCATAACCCAAAATAATTTATTTACTTTATATATTATTTGGTAATAAATACTCTTTATTATAAAAATGCACAAGAGAATCCAAACGATTATCATTTTGAGTACAGTAGATAAAATAGAAGTAGAAAAGTTTTCAAAATTAGCTAGCGATTGGTGGAATCCAAATGGAAAGTTTAAACCTTTACATCTTTTTAATCCTACTAGAATTAAGTTTATTAAAGAAAAACTAGTTGATTATTTTGGACTAAACCCAAAAGCTCAAGAACCATTAAAAAAAATAAATATTTTAGATATCGGTTGTGGTGGAGGACTGTTATGTGAGCCCTTAAAAAGATTGGGAGCAACAGTAACTGGAATAGACGCATCAAAAAACAATATTAAAGTTGCAAAATTCCACGCCAAAGAAATGAATTTAAATATCAACTACATCAAATGTTCACCAGAAAATTTAAAATTTAAAAATAAATTTAATGTAATTCTGAACATGGAAGTTGTTGAGCATGTTTCAAATGTAAATTTGTTTATTCAAAATTGCGCAACGTTAATCGAAAAAAATGGAATTATGTTCGTCGCTACAATAAACAAAAATTTAAAATCATACTTGTATGCAATCCTGGGTGCTGAGTATATTTTGAGATGGCTACCAATTGGTACTCACGATTGGGAGAAATTTTTAACACCACAAGAGTTAGAAAATATTGCAATCAGAAATAACTTTACAATGGATGAAATGGTTGGAATGAAATTTAACTTATTTTCAAAAAAATGGCTCAAGAGCACTGACGCATCAGTAAACTATATTTCAACCTTTTCAAAGAATTAGTTTTCTGACTTATTCTGCCAAGGTATAGTAGCAACATCAATACCCTCCTCCAGTAACTCAAGGGTTTCTTCTGGTGTAGCCATGCCATATATACCTTTCGAAGTTTTCTTATCATAATGGATACTTCTGGCTTCGCGAGGAAAGTTGTAACCAACATTCTTGCAATTTTTTTCAATATATCTTCTTAACTCTAAAAGTTGTTTTTTTATTTTTTTTTCTANATTAGTATTTTTAGAAGTTTTATTTGTTTTGCTAAATAAATTCGGAGCCATAACTGATTTTCTAACNGAGGTAGAATCACAATAAATACAATTAATAAGTTTTTTTCTNNGCTGNACATCGTGCNCATCTGAACTTGAAAACCAACTNTCAAACGTTTTTCCGCATTCACATATCAAATTGTATTTTATCATCAATAATTATATTATTTNATTTTTAGTTAAGAAAAANACAAGTNTTAATTTCTATAATCGGCATTTATATCTATATANTCGTTNGTAAAATCACACGTNTAAACTGTGTGAAATGCATTTCCAATGTTTAAATTGACTTCAATATTAATTGNATCCCACTTCATATACTCTTTTATATCACTTTCTTTATAATCTTTNGCANTTTTATTTTGCTCAGCAACTAAATAATCTCCAATTTTTATTTGCATTTTGTTTGGAATAATATTCTCTCCTGATTTTCCAATTNCCATAACAATCCTACCCCAGTTTGGATCCTCTCCTGCAATTGCAGTTTTAAATAAAGGAGAGTTGGCAATTGAAAAGCCAATATTTTTTGCCATAGTCGTTGATCTTGCTCCAATTACTTTTATTGTAATAAATTTTTTTGCTCCTTCTCCATCTACAACAATTTGNTTGGAAAGATTTAACGCTAATCTATGTAAAGCTTTTTCAAAATCTTGTAGTTTAGGATCTAAAACATTGTATATTTTTGAATTTTTTGCTTTACCGGTAGCAAAAATNACAACCATATCGTTTGTTGAAGTGTCTCCATCTACAGTTATAGAATTAAATGTTGTTGTAGCAACTTTCCTTAGAATAGCTTTTAAAAATACAGAAGGTATATTTGCATCAGTAAATATAAATGACAACATAGTAGCCATATTGGGAGCAATCATACCTGANCCTTTTGCAATNCCTGAAATTTTAACTAATTTATTACCTATCTTACATTCTTCGTAAGCAAGCTTTGGTTTTGTGTCGGTTGTCATTATCGCGGTCGCAGCCTTAAACCAAATAAACTTGTTCTGTTCAGTCCTTAATTTTTTTACTAATTCAGGGATTCTGTTTTTTATTTTTAAATAAGGAAAATCTTCACCAATTACCCCCGTTGATGCAAATAATAAATCTGTTATTTTTACAACCTCACTTACCCCTTTGGGAGATTGGGATAATTTTAGTGTAAGAGCTTGTGACAAAGAATGAGCAATTTCTTTTAATCCTTGAGCGCCCTTTATGCCTGTAAAAGTATTTGCATTTTTTGTATTCACNACAAGTGCTTTTACAAAATGTCTTTTGATTTTTAAATTCCAATTTATACTAGCCGAAGTAATCTTTGATGTTGTATATAGTGCGGCAAAATTAGCTCCTTCCTGAAAATAAAATAGCGAAAGGTCATCTCTACCGTCGCCATAAAGATCTGCTGATATGGCAGATATTTTCAGTCCTTCAATGTGCTGTAAATCTTGAAATTCACCCATTTTTGACATCTTAATTTTAGGATTGAGAAAATTTTTCAAGTTTAAAGTCATTAGTATTTAAAATTTGTTATTATTGATTATATAAGTCCTAATTGATCTATTATATTTTATATTGCTTTGCAAAAAAAATAAATATTTATGCTAAACATTAGCAAGATTATCGGAAAATTTATTAAAAATTCAAGCCAAAGAGAACTGGATCGTTTAAGGTTAACCATCGAAAAAATTAATGCCTACGAACCAAAAATCAAAGAAATGCCTAGTGAAAGTTTTCCAGCCAAGACGGCTGAATTTAAATCAAAAATTCAAAAAGGAACAGCTCTAGAAGATTTGATTCCAGAAGCTTTTGCATGCGTAAGAGAAGCTGCCAGAAGAACCTTGGGTGAACGCCATTATGATGTACAGCTAATGGGTGGCATTATTCTTCACCAAGGTAAAATTGCGGAAATGAAAACAGGAGAAGGAAAAACTTTGGTATCTACACTACCCGTTTATTTAAATGCACTAACGGACAAAGGAGTTCACGTTGTAACGGTAAATGATTATTTAGCAAAAAGAGATTCGGTATGGATGGGTCAAGTATACAATTTTTTAGGTTTATCTGTTGGATGTATTACAAATGAAATGGGGGATGAGATTAGAAAAAAAAATTATAGCTGTGATGTAACTTATGGAACCAATAACGAATTTGGTTTTGACTATTTAAGAGACAATATGAAGTACAACATTGACCAAATGGTTCAAAGAAATCATTTTTTTTGTATTGTCGATGAAGTAGATAGTATTCTTATAGATGAAGCAAGAACTCCCCTTGTAATTTCTGGAGCAACCGAAGATAAATCGGACCAATATTTCGTAAGCAATAATTTTATTACACAACTTGAAAAATCTGACTATGAACTAGATGAAAAAGACAAAAATGTGATGCTTTCTGAAAAAGGTATAGACAAAATAGAAAAACTATCACAAACATATGGAATTCTTAAAAACAATAATTTTTTTGATCCGCAAAATATTAATTTAGTTCATCACATTAACCAAGCTTTAAAAGCGAATTTGTTATTTTCAAAAGACACTGACTACATTGTTAGAGATAACAAAGTGCAAATTATTGATGAATTTACAGGAAGAGCGCTTGAAGGTAGAAGATTTTCTGATGGACTACATCAGGCTATAGAAGCAAAAGAAAATGTCGAAATTCAAAGCGAAAATCAAACTCTAGCTTCTATCACCTATCAAAATTATTTTAGGCTTTATGAAAAGCTGTCCGGAATGACGGGAACTGCACTTACTGAGGCAGAAGAGTTTTATGACATTTATAAACTAAAAACAGTTTCAATACCTACAAATGAGTTGATGATAAGAACTGATTTAAATGATCAAATTTTTAGAACAGAAAAAGAAAAATATAAAGCTATAATTGAAAAAATAGAAAATTGTTACAAAACAAATCAACCCGTTTTAGTTGGAACAACTAGCATAGAAAAATCTGAAAAAATTTCACTTTTACTTAAAACAAAAAAAATAAATCATAATATATTAAACGCAAAGCAACATGAAAAAGAGGCTAAAATAATTGCTGAAGCAGGTAAGTTGGGAGCAATAACAATAGCAACCAATATGGCAGGTAGAGGAACTGACATTCAGTTGGGAGGAAACCAAAGTCTTTTAACCAAAGAAGAATTAAGCAACCAAAAAGACTTAATTTTACAGGAAAAAAATGAAGTTATAAAAAAAGGGGGTCTATTTGTAATTGGAACCGAAAGACATGAAAGCAGAAGAATTGATAACCAATTGAGGGGACGATCAGGAAGACAGGGTGATCCAGGCAAATCTATATTTTATATAAGTTTAGAGGATGATTTGATGAGAATATTTGGTTCTGAATCTATAGACGGAATAATGCAAAAATTTGGATTAAAGGAAGGGGAATCGATTGACCACCCGTGGATAAATAAAGCTTTAGAAAGAGCACAACAAAGGGTTGAGTCTCGTAATTTTGACATAAGAAAAACTTTATTAAAGTTTGATGATGTGATGAATGATCAAAGGCAAGTAATTTTTGAACAAAGAAAAGAAATCCTCACATCAAATAAAGTTGACGAAATAATAAATTCCTTTTTAGAAGATTTATACAAAAAT
>JAESSC010000065.1 GCA_016764285.1 Pelagibacteraceae bacterium | reverse complement strand
AAAAAATCTGCATTAAAAATACTAGATAAGATTAGTCATATAAGACAAACATTTTTCGATACTCCTTTTGAAGTTATTAATATTCCAAAACCGAACAATTCTGCGTATACGGCAGGCTCTTTACGCAATCACATGGATCTTCCTTACTTTGAAACTCCACCTGGATATCAATTTTTACACTGTCTCGTTAACGATGCTGAAGGAGGCAACTCATCAGCCGCGGATGGTTTTAAAATTGCTGATTATCTAAAACATAATGATAAAGAGANTTTTAATATTTTAAAAAGAATTCCAATAAAATTTGTTAATAAGGACTATACACAAAACAAACTTAGAGTCTTCCATGCCCCAGCAATAACTTTAACTAAGGATGGTGATTATAACGATATACGTTTTAGTATTACCTATATGGGAGTGATAGATTGTTCTTCTGAAGATATAGAACCTTTTTACAAGGCTCATTATAAATTTGCAAAACTAATACATAGCGAAAAATTTAATATTAAGTTTAGATTAGAGCCTGGTGATATTTTTTGTTTCAATAATCGACGCATTCTTCATGGAAGAACAGAGTACAATCCTAATTCGGGTAATCGTCATCTTCAAGGTTACTATATTGACCGCGATGAAATAATTAGTAGATTAAATTATTTAAAAAAAATTGATCCGTCTCTTTTATAGATTTTCAAATATTAAGTTCTTATTATCTTTATATTTTTTAAAAAGCCTTTTGCTTTTTATAGTGTAATAAAAAGTTGGTTTTTTTATGATTTTTAGACTATTGCTAGACAAAAATTTTTTTTCAAGAACTAGGAATTTAACATGAGGCAATTTAGATTTTAATTTTATTTTTTTTAAATCAGCCGTTGAAGAGAATAACAATCCTAAAGATAGTTTTTTATTTAATTTATATAAATCAATTATATTTTTTTCTTTAAAAGAAATTATTCCACATTTCTTTATTTTTTTAGTTAATTTTATTAAATTGAGTAAAATATTTTTACTAAATATTGGTTTTATTTCGAGAAGCAATGAATATTTATTTTTGGAAGCTTTTAATAAATCTTTAAGTAGTGGGATTTCGGCTTTATTTTTTTTGCTTACCCTCTTTAGTTCAGAAAAATTAATATCTTTTATATTTTTATTTAACTTAAATTTACTTTTTATATTAAAGTCGTGAAAACAGACTAATTGATTATCTTTTGTAGAATGTAAATCAGTTTCTATACCGTATTTTTTTTTAAATGAATATCTAAACCCTGGAAGAGTATTTTCTTTAAAATTTTTTTTGGCTAATCCTCTGTGAATGTAATGTGTAACCATCTAATACTTAGAAACAGGTTGAAGCATTTTTAATACTTTTTTGTGTATTTTTACATTTGAACTGACAACTATATTACCAGCAATTTTTGGATCTTTATTATTCCAAGTCGTAATGTATCCACCAGCATTTTTTATTAAAGGTATCATGGGAAGTATATCCCAGATTTTATTTGAGCATTGTATTACTACATCTAATTTTCCTTCACATAATTGACAATAACTTAGTGCGTCAGAACAAGGATATCTCATTAAATTAATTAATTTAGGAATTTTCAGTTGTTTTTTCAAAGACAACCAACCAAAAAAACTTCCTGCCATTTTTGCATTATTAAATGAAGTTAATTTTAAAACTGTAAGTCTTTTAAATTTGTTGTTTTCTACTAAATAAGATGAACGATTAGCTCCAGTAATATAGTATTTTTTTAACATTGGAAAATTTACCAATCCTAGAGTTGGGGTATTTTTATAATTTACGCTTACCAAGTTGCTCCAGGTAGGACTTCCTATAATAAAAGATCTTGTTCCATCAATTGGGTCAATTGTCCAAGAAAAGCTACTTTTTGTTTTTTTTACTTTGAATTCTTCTCCAATAATTCCATCATTAGGAAATTTTTTTGAAATTTCAGATCTTAAAAATAATTCTAATGATCTATCGATATTAGTCACTGGGTCAAAGTTACTTTTCTTTTTTGATTTATTATTAAGTTTAAATTTACCTTTTAATTTACTGAAATATAATTTGTTAATTTTTTTTGGTAAGGAATTTAAAAAATTAAAGTAAACTAACTGATCTTTCTTACTAATTTCGTTCATGAATGGAAATAAATTTACTTATCAGCCAACTTTATCCAAGTGGATTTAAGCTGAAGATAAGTATCCAGAGCATGATAAGAATTATCTCGGCCAATCCCTGACTGTTTAAATCCTCCAGCTGGCACAGTTAAATCAGCTTCATCATAATTATTGACAAAAATTGAACCTGCTTTTATTCTTTTTGCCATTAAATGAGCTTTGTTTATGTCTCTTGTCCAAACCGCAGCTGCTAAACCATAACTAGTATCATTGGCTATTTTAAGAGCTTCTTCTGCACTTTTAAAAGTAATGCTAGATAAAACAGGTCCAAAAATTTCTTCTTGAGCAATCTTCATATTGTTTTTTACGTTATCGAATACAGTTGGTTCGTAATAATAACCTCCGGTGTTTTTCAACATAATATTTCCACCTGTGGCAACTTTAGCTCCTTCGTTTTTTCCTTGCTCAACATATCCGTGAATTTTATCTAACTGAGTTTTATCAACGATCGCTCCCATGAATGAAGAGGGATCCCAAGGATCTCCGGGCATCATCTTTTTACTTTCTTTTACTACTTTTTCGACAAATTCCTCTTTAATTGAATCTTGAACGATTAATCTAGAGGCTGCAGTACATACTTCACCTTGATTTCCAAAAATAGCTTTGGCAGACACTTTAACTATTGTATCGAGGTTTTCGCAATCAGCAAAAATTACGTTTGGAGATTTGCCTCCACATTCAAGTTGAACTCTCTTCATATTGCTTTGACCAGAATATCCTAAAATTTTTTTTCCTACTTCTCCAGAGCCGGTAAAAGCCACACAGTCAACATCATTATGAAGCGCAAGAGCTTTTCCTGTGATGGGACCATCACCTGGCAAAACATTAAATACTCCTTCTGGCAATCCTGCCTCAGCAAGTAATTCGGCCATTCTAATTGCGGTCAATGGAGATTGTTCTGCAGGTTTTAGTATAAGACTATTGCCTGTAACTAGTGCTGGACCTACTTTCCAAGCAGCCATCATCAAAGGATAGTTCCACGGCACGATTGCTACAACAACTCCAATCGGTTCCTTAGTAATTAAAGCAAGGGAATTATATGGTGTCGGCGCAATATCATCATAAACTTTATCAATAATTTCTCCATACCATCTAACATTTTTTATACTACCTGGAACGTCAGCAGTATAAGTATCGTTTATTGTTTTTCCCACATCTAATGTATCCAAAACAGCAAGTTCTAAACCATTTTTTTTTAATAATTCTGCAAATTTCAAAATAACTTTTTTTCTGTGCGCGGGAGCTGACCTTGACCAAACGCCAGATTCAAATGTTTTTCTTGCAACAGCAACTGCTTTGTTAACGTCTTCGGGTTGGGAAAAAGTAACTTTGTTAATTAATTTGCCATCAATTGGGCTTATATTGTCGAAAGTTTTTTCAGTTATGCTGTTAGAATATTTTCCATCGATAAATAGTTGTGATGGACACGACAAATTCTTTTTTGCTTTTTCAATTATTTCTTTTGTAAGCGCTTCTGGCATAATAGACTTAAATCATAATCTGAATTAGTTATCAATTATATTTCTGCTCCTTTAGTCTCAGGTTCTGAATCAATCAATTCCGCAGGAAACCCATCTGCTCGCAAATTAGTATTGTATGCATCCTCTAACCTTTTAACAATCATTGATGACCATGCTCGTGGTCCATATTTCTTTTTTCCTTCTCGAAATATATTGAGAACGATCGGTGATATTTCAAGCTGTACACCACTTTTCTTAGACAGGTTGTTAAAAAGACTCATATCCTTCACAACTAAATCCATCGTAAAGTTAATGTTATAAGAACCATTCAAAATAACCTGGCTTTCTGTTTCATGTACAAAAGAATTGCCAGAGGAAATTTTTATTGCTTCATAAGTAGTTTTAAGATCCATATTAGCCTTTTTTGCAATAGTTAGAGCCTCGCCAACGGCAACTAAATGAACAGATGCTAAATAATTAGTAACGACTTTTAAAATCGAAGCTGATCCTAAATCCCCTGTATGAAGTATCTTTTTTCCCATTATAGTTAAAGCTGGTAATATTTTTTCAAACGCTTCTCGTTTACCTCCAACAAAAATCGAAATATTACCTGTTGCTGCCCGGTGACATCCACCACTTACAGGACCGTCAAGAGGTATCGCTCCTTTACTTTTAACTAATTCACCTATTCTTTTTACCTCGGATTCATCTGTTGTACTCATTTCAAGCCAAATTTTATTTTTTGAAAGTCCATCAATAACACCTTCCTCTGATTCCATAACTTTTGAACAAACTGTTGGGGATGGAAGACAGGTGATTACTAAATCAGTTTTTTGAGTTAACTCCTTTGGAGATTTAGCAACTTTTGCACCTTTTGAGGCAAAGCTTTCTGATAAAGATTCATCTAGATCTCTGACCATCAAATCAAACCCATTACGTAACAGACTGCCTGCCAATTTTCTGCCTACATTACCTAAACCTATAAAACCAATCTTCATTTTAACCTCCAATCATTTTTTCTCTAACATTGTAGAAATAGTGGATAAAAGACCATCTTTATCAATTTATTTTTTTGATTTTCTAAGTATTATCATATTAAGAAGACAAAACTAATTAATTAAATTCGAGGATCTGTTGTCCATGCATATAGTTGATAAAATTATAAATAATTATCAAACTAATAATGATCTTTATATTGGTGAGAAAGTTACGACATCCGATCATATGTTACAGACAGCCATGTTGGCAGAAAAAAATCATTCATCTAAATCGTTAATTTGTGCTTGTTTACTTCACGANTATGGTCATTTTGTTATTGAGGATCCAGATCTATTAGTTTTAAAATCATTGGATGGGAAACATGAAGAAGTAGGATTTGGCTTTTTAAAAGATTATTTCAGACAAGAAGTTACCGAACCTATTAAACTGCATGTTCAAGCAAAAAAATATCTCTGCCGAAATAAATCATATTATGATCTTTTGTCTGATGCCTCTAAAATTAGTTTAGAACTTCAGGGAGGAATAATGGACGATGAGGAAGTTCGAAAGTTTACTTCATTAAAGTTTNGTAAAGATGCAATAATGCTTAGAAAATATGATGACGATGGCAAAATACCTAATGTTAAAATGAAAAAAATTGATGATTACCGAGATTTAATTACTTCTCAATTGATAAATGAAAACGACCACAATAGGATCGTACCTAAAGCCATCTTATCTTAAAATTCCTGATTGGTTTCAGAAATGCAATAAATAAATTNTTATTCAACTAATANCATTAAATATCATTTACTCGTAAACAAGACACTAAATGATCCTTTTTAATTTCTGTGTTTAATAATGGAGTTTCTTTTTTACAATTTTCGTTAGCATAATTACAACGNGTATGAAATACACATCCTGANGGAGGATTNATTGNACTTGGAATTTCTCCTTTTAAAANAATAGCATTTTGTTTTTTATNTGGATCTATAGATGGGATAGAGGATAAAAGTGCTTTAGTATAAGGATGTTTAGGATTAGAAAATAATTCACTTGTTGGTGCATGTTCTACAATCTCTCCTAAATACATCACAGCTACTTCATCACAAATATGCGCAACTACACTTAAATCATGACTGATATATAAATAAGTGAGGTCTAAATCTTTTTGCAAAGATATTAATAAATTCAATATATCAGCCTGAATAGATACATCTAATGCGGCAACACTTTCATCTGCAACAATAAATTGTGGTGAGCTTACTAAGGCTCTTGCTATTGAAATACGCTGTCTTTGTCCCCCAGAAAATGCATGGGGAAATCTTCTGAGATGTTCTAAATTTAATCGGCATTTATCAGCAATTTCTCTAACTCGCTTATCTGTTTCTTCTCTATTTTTTGTTATTTTCATCACTTCCAAAGGTTCCGCAATGATATCTCGGACGGTCATACGAGGACTTAATGCGGCGTAAGGATCTTGAAATATTAGTTGTGCTTTTTTTCGGTATTCCTTTAATTCGATCTTAGAAATATTAGATAGATCATATTGCTTTTTTCCATCATTAAAAATAACTTTACCATTAGTTATTGTATTTGCTGCAAGGATTGTTCTTCCTAGAGTAGTTTTTCCTGAACCCGACTCACCAACTAATCCTACAAAAGATCCTTTTTTAATATTTAATGAAACATTTTTGACTGCTCGAATTTTTTGTTTTTTTGATAAAAAGTTTTCTTGAAAATAAAAATCAACCGAAATATTTTCAATCGTTATTAAATTTTGATCACTGTTCATTAGTATTAACCTTAAAACATGCTACCGTATGTTTTTTTGCATATTCAGAAAGTGGTGGTACGGCATTATCACAAACCCCTGACTCAAATAATTTACATCTAGTGTGAAAAACACATCCTGTTGGTCTTTCAAGTGGACTTGGTATGTCACCTGGAATTGGTTTTAATGGCTTATCTAAATTATTTAAATCTGGAAGTGCTTCAATTAAACCTTGTGTATACGGGTGTTTTGGATTGGAGATAATTTCCCGTACTGGTCCACTCTCAACAATAGTGCCTAAATACATCACAGCAACATAATCAACAGTCTGTGCAATTACGCTCAAATCATGGGAAATAAAAATAACTCCCATCTTATATTCAGTAACAATATCTTTAATCAAGTCGATCACTTGTGCTTGAATTGTTACATCGAGTGCAGTTGTGGGCTCATCTGCAAGCAAGAGTTTTGGCATGGTTGATAATGCCATTGCAATCATTGCTCGCTGACGCATACCTCCTGATAACTCAAATGCATATTGCTTAAATCTTTTATCAGCATCTGCAATACCCACTCTATCCAGCATGTCTATTGATATAGACTTAGCTTTTTCTTTTGAAATTTTTTTATGTAATAACAACAGTTCAACCATTTGATCGCCAATAGTAATAGCAGGTGCAAAGCAAGCCATAGGCTCTTGAAATATCATGGATACTTTACCGCCTCTAATTACTTTTAAATCCTTATTTTCTTTGAATTTTAGGACGTCTTGTCCTTCAAGTACAATTTTGCTGTTATCTCCATAAACAGCATTATCAGCATTTAATTGCATAATTGATT
>JAESSC010000064.1 GCA_016764285.1 Pelagibacteraceae bacterium | reverse complement strand
AGGGGATATTGAAGATCCTAGAGGAGGGGTTAGAGGCGTGATACCTTACAAACAAAAATATATTAAATGAATACAAATTACTTTTCAAAAACAAGAATCCTGGATGGTGGCATGGGTCAGGAATTACTGAAAAGAGGATTGAAACCTCAAGGGTCACTTTGGTCTGCAAGTGCTTTGATAGAAGAAAAATATCATCAATTAGTAGTTGATACACATCTAGATTTTATTAACGCTGGGGCAGATGTTATAGTGACGACAACCTTTACTACTAGAAGAAATAGATTAATTCAAAATAAATGTGAAGAACATTTTGAGTATGTAAACACCAAAGCTGTAGAGCTTGCATTAAAAGCAAGAGACATTTCAAAAAAAAATATATTAGTAGCTGGGGGTTTGCCTAACCAAAATCAAACCTATAGTGCAAATTTAGGAGATGATTTAAATTTAATTGAAAAAAATTTTTATGATCAAGCAAAATTGCTTAAATCAAATATAGATTTTTTTTATTTAGATGTAATGGGAAGTGGAAAAGAATGTGAAATCGCACTTAAAACAATCAAATCATTTAATTTACCAGTATTGGTAGGTGTACATATCAAAAAAGATGGGAAATTACCGTCAGGTGAAAATATAAGTGATATAGTGAAAAAATATAAAGAAGAAAACTGGTTAGGAATTATTGCAGCATGTGTTCATCCCGAATCTTATGAAATTATAATTAAGGAATTAAAGAATTCAGATATTTCTTATGGATTCAAATTAAACGCATTTAAAAATATTCCTGACGATTATGGAGTATCTTCAACTGCGGTTTGGGGTAAAGGTGGAAATCCCACTAAAATCTTGGGGCAAAGAGAGGACATTACTGAAAGTAAATTTTACGAATTTGTAAAAAAATTCAAGGATGCTGGTGCTACAATTTTAGGTGGCTGTTGTGAAATCAGACCATCCCATATCAGTAAAATTGCTAGTCTTAAAAATTAATTATTTATTTGTACTATTAAAGACGTAGTAGGCCACCGCTTCAATTTCTGCATAGGTTAAAATACCGTCCCAAGGCGGCATTACTCCAATACCATTTGTAACTGCGGCAATAATCTGAGGCATTTGAGGTTTAAGTTGATCTAAATTAGGACCAATATTTCCTGCTGATCCAGCAGCTTGTAACGTATGACAGACACCACACTGCGCTTTATTGTTGTAAATTTCTAAACCTAAATCCATCTTTGGATCAGCAAAAGTTGAGCTAGAAAAAGTTACAACCAATAAAATTAACAATATTTTTTTCATTTACAAACTCTCTCCTATTTCTTTCCATCTAATCTATTTTCATCCCTAGTTTTGGGCTTATAGGTAGGAGAGGTTTCATGATTTTCTGGACAATTAATGCTTAAAAATTCTGCTTTGCTTCTTTTAAATATTTCTCTTTCTATGTCAAACCAGAATGAAGGTGGATCATAAGTTCCACCTGCAGCACCCATAAGATCTTTCATATGAGAAAGTGTCCAAAAAAGACTTGTTCCACAATTAGTGCAAAAATTAGTTTCAAAGGTATTTCCATTTTCGGTAGTAAATGTATATTTTTTTAAATTACCAGACTCTATTTTTAAGTTCTCTTTGTTAAAATAAACAGAAATTCCAAAAGCTGTTCCTGTTCTTAATTGGCAATACCTACAGTGNCATAAGCCTGTTTTTACTGGTTGACCAATACTATGATATCTAACTTTACCACAGGCACAACCACCAGAATGTTTTTCTTTTTTATTCATTTNCTGAATTATTCTTNTAATAAAAGCTAGAGGTCATGTTGTATTCATTAATACATTGCTGGTTTACTAATTCGTTTACTTACTTGTCTTCTTATAAAAGATACCGCTACTCCAGCAACCAAGGCTAAGAAGATTGATGATAGTCCATAAACTATAGGATATTTAGTAGCTAGATTAAAAATTGTATTTCCAAATTCACTTATTTCTACAATCTTATCTGTTGGAATTTGAATACTTGGTGTTCCGTTTCTAAAAAAAGTATCGTAGGCCATTAAAACTCCTACTGAAAGCATAAGTAAAGAGAGCAAAGTTTTTAATTCTGANCCTTTAAGTCTTTGTCCGATTTTTTGACCACTATGTACTCCTGCTATGGAACCTGCAATCAATATCAAAACAAGAACCAAATCAATTGTNTGGTAACTAAAAGCATGTAACACAACAACAAAACCTGTTATAAATATTGTCACAAACAAAGAAGTGCCTGGTATTAATTTTATTGGCATACCAATTAAATATATCATTGCCGGTACCATTAAAAATGCTCCTCCCACACCCATAATTGCAGCTATGAAGCCAACAAACAAACCAAGAATAATTGGAACTAAGGCGCTTTCATATACTTGGGATTTTTTGAATCGCATTCTAAAAGGTAATCCATGTATCCAATAATGAGTATGTAATTTTTTTTTAATTATTACTTTTTTTTTAATTCGATCAATTTCCATAATACCATCTCGAAGCATAAAACTTCCTAGTATGGCAAGAACATACATATAAGATAGTGTGATTATTAAATCTATTTTACCAATTTCTTTGAAATAGCTAAATGTTATAATTCCCAATAATGTGCCNACTGAACCACCGCCAATTATCAACCAACCAATTTTAAGATCCATGGTCTTTTTAAACCAATGAGTTAAAGTGCCAGAAGTTGATGAAGCTAAAATATTATTTGCTTCATTTGCTACCGCGAAAGCTGGAGGTATCCCCATAAAAATTAAAAACGGAGTCATTAAAAATCCCCCTCCTACTCCAAATAATCCTGATAAGAACCCTATTACAAAACTTACAAAAAGTATTAATATTATGTTTATTTGAACTTCGACTACGGGTANGTAAACTTCCATAAATTTGTTATTAATAACTATTCTTCAAATATAATATTGTCAATAAATATTCGAACTTCGGAAGAGAAATTTAGAAGATTGTTGCGCCAAAGACTTTAACTTTATCATCTTCAACGCCCAGTACTAAGCGACCCAAAAATTCTCCTGGAACCTTATCGCTAGTCTGTTTATAAAGAACTGTTACATAAAGATTTCGTCTCAAGCAGCCAAAAGCCTCTCTTTGTTTTGATAAGCTTGTTAATAATTTATTGTTTGACCACTGTTTACCTATTTCTACTTCATTTGCACCATACAGCATTTGCGCTGAAAAATGCTTTGTAAAGCCACTATAATCCTTATTGTTAGAATATTTAACAAGATCATCCCATATAGGATTAGCAATCTCTATTATTTCTTCGTCTGTTTTCTCAAGAAGCTTCATTTTTCTTTTCATCAACGATGTGATAAAGCGGTGCTTTTTCCATGGTAAATTTACCAGTTTNAGGATCACGACGAGATANAGTTAAGCAATGCCAATTNTCATCATCCANTTTCATNTGNTCNCCCCGATAGTANTAGCCCGGCCAACGCGTTTCCTNTCGGAACAGTGTATGTTCTGNNACGCACTGTGAAGTAAGTGCACGGTGTTTTAACTCCCATGCACGCATAAGCTGGTGATAATCTTCAGCTCCAACATGCTCGAGGTCTTCTTGTAGCATATCTAATAATTTTAAACCCTTTTTGAGCAAATTTTCATTCGTCATATAGTTTGTTCCGATACCGCCAACATATTCGTCCATAATCTGCTGCAGACGTTGAAGACCTTGAATAGGNAAAAGATAACTTGGTGAAACTGTTCCTGCAGTAATCTCGTTCCGTCCTACTTTATAATTTTCCAAAGGTTTNTATATAATCTCCTTAAANTNTTCGCACTGCTTGTCATTGANNTNGATTTTTTCGTCNCCTAGATCTTGTATATATTTAACTGCAGCTTTTGCNGCAAGACGACCTTCTGTAAAAGAACCCGAAGAGAATTTGTGAGCGCTGCCGCCAACTGTATCTCCTGCTCCAAAAAGCCCATCAACTGTCAACATTCGGTTATACCCCCAAAAATATTCAGGTGGCGAAAGATCTTCTGGACCACTTACCCAAGCACCCGAACAAGT
>JAESSC010000063.1 GCA_016764285.1 Pelagibacteraceae bacterium | reverse complement strand
TAGATTTCTCAATATTAGAAGATATAGTTTTTCCAAAATTTATAGATCCCTCAATATTAGAAGATATAATTTTTCTAAAATTTATAGATACCTCAATATTAAAAAATACAAATATGTCCCAGTTTATGTTGCTGGCACTGTAGTTTTTGCAGCTTTTATTTATTTAAACATACCTATGTTTTTTAATTATGATAAATCAAAGTTAGAAAATACAATATGTAAAAATCTTAATATCAAATGTTCGATACAAGGTAAGATCAATTATAGTTTTTACCCTTCTCCGAGAATAAAAATTAAAGATTTAATAATTCAAGATTTTGTTGATAAAAAGAAAACTTTTGGAAAAATTGAAAACGTAGCAATAAAACTTTCTCTTTATAATTTATCGAATAAAAACAAATCAAATTTTACCAAAATAGAATTGCGAGATGCTAAAATTAATTTTGATTTGCGTGAGTTAAAAGAATATAAAAATTTTTTTAAGAAAAAATTTAACTCAAAACCTATAAATTTAAAAAAAGGAGAAATAAAGTTTTTTGATGGAGAAAAAGATATAGCGACCATCAGAGATGCAAATTTTAAATATAAGACTAACAAGAATACTGATGATGTAATTTTAAAAGGAAATTTTTTAAATGATGATATTTATATTAATTTAAAAAATAAAAAAAATGATAACGATCCATCATTAATTTTTATATTAAAATTTTTGGGCACAAGTACAAAAGTAAATATATTTAATTCAGATTTGGACAAAAATACCATGAGTGGAAATGTTTCTTTTAAGAAAGGTAAAAACAGATTAACATCAAATTTCGATTACAAAAATGATCAAATAATCTTTAAACAAGCATATTTGAGAAATGCTTTTTTAGATGGAAATTTTAATGGTGAGGTAAAGCTTTTGCCTTATTTTAAATTTAATTTAAATGTGGATTTAAACACTATAAATTTTAATAGTTTGTATAGTTTTCTTATCGCTTTAGATGAAAAAAATAAAAAAAATTTATTTAAAGTTAATGAAAAAATAAATGGTCAATTAAACATATCTGCGGATAAAATATTTTCTAATCGTATGTTGGTTGATTCTTTTGAATCACGAATAAAATTTATTAATGGTAATATTTTAATTGAGCAATTATTACTTAATCTGGGAAAATTAGGCGCAGCAGATATAACAGGAATTATTAAAAATAATAAGAAATTTTCTAACTTTAAATTTGAAAACAATATATTTGTTGATAATTTAAAGAGGTTCTATAATAGATTTGGTATTTTTAATAAACAAAACATCTCATCTAATTTATTTATTTCGGGAAATTTTGATTTAGTGAACTTACGATTACGTTTAGATGAAATATCTGACGATAAAAAATTTAAGGACGAAGACGTCGCTTATTTTGAAAGAGAATTTAATGATTTAGTATTAGAAAATGGGTATGCAAGTTTATTTAATTTTCTTAAACTAAAGGAATTTGTTAGATTAACTACAACAGGGACAAATTAATCTAATAAGGTTTAATCATTTTTTTAGGATCTACAATTTTTTTATATTCTTTTTCAGTTATTAATCCAGATTTAATAGCTTCTTCCTTTAAAGTCGTTCCGTTTTTGTGAGCTTTTTTTGCAATCTTTGTAGCATTGTCATATCCCAGCTTTGGAGATAAAGCAGTTACCAGCATTAATGAATTATCTAACAAGTATTTAATTCTCTTTTTGTCCGCTTTTAGACCTTTAACACAATAATTTGCAAAACTTTTTGAAGAGTCAGCCATTATGTGAATAGACTGTAAAATGTTATGAATGATTAAAGGTTTAAATACATTTAATTCAAAGTGACCATGAGAGCCTGCCATTGTTATACCGTTATGATTTCCAATTACTTTGACACAAACCATAGTAACAGCTTCGCACTGAGTTGGATTAATTTTTCCAGGCATAATCGAAGAGCCTGGTTCGTTTTCTGGTAAAATAAGTTCTCCATATCCAGCTCTTGGGCCTGACCCTAAAAATCTAATATCATTAGCAATTTTCATTAAACAAACAGCCGTTGTATTCATTGTTCCTGAAAAATTTACTATAGCGTCATGTGCCGCTAATGCAGCAAACTTATTTGGAGCTGGTTTAAAAGGGAGTTTAGTAATTTTTCTTAATTCGGCTACTATATTTTTATCGAAACCTTTTTTGGTATTTAAACCTGTACCCACCGCTGTTCCACCTTGAGCTAAAAAATAAATTTCTTCAAGCGCTATTTCTATTCTTTTAATACATTTGCTTAATTGTGAATGATATCCAGAAAATTCCTGACCTAAAGTAATTGGAGTAGCATCTTGAAGATGGGTTCTTCCTACTTTTATGATTTTATCAAATTGTTTGGTTTTTTTTTCTAATTCTGAATTAAGCAATTTGAGGAAAGGCAGCAACTTTCCTTTTGCTCTAATTGCTATGGCCATATGCATTGCAGTTGGAAATACGTCATTTGTTGACTGAGACTTATTAACATGATCGTTTGGGTGCACGGGTTTTTTACTTCCTAATTTACCGCCAAGAATTTCAATTGCTTTATTAGCTATTACTTCATTAACATTCATATTGGTCTGTGTACCAGATCCAGTTTGCCAAACTTTAAGAGGAAAATGATCATTAAGTTTTCCTGAGATCACCTCGTTTGCTGCTTTAATAATTGCTTTACTTATTTTTTTATCAAGATCACCGTTTTTTGCATTTATTATTGCTGCAGCCTTTTTGATCATTGCGATGGATTTAATGACAATTGGTCTTACTAAAAAATCACCAATATTAAAATGTTTATTAGATCTTTGGGTGGATGCTCCCCAATATTTATCCTGTGGAACTTTTATACTTCCTAAACTATCAAATTCATTTCTAAATTTCATTTTTTCTAATAGATTTTAGCATAATAATTTTATTTACATAAAAAACCATAAAATTAACGAAACTATGGCAATAATAATTATTAAAATACGAACACCAAATAAGTATCTTGAAATTTCTGGGGTTTCTGAAGATTTCCCCTTCTTCCTAGCACCTAAAGATATAACTAAATAAAATGCGAGGAGAAGAACAATTATAACAATTAGAATTTCAGTTTTTTCTAGCATTAGTGTAATTTAGCATAATTAAACAAAAAAATGAAAAAAGTATCTTTATACGTGTTTTTAGCATTGATGATTTGCAATATAGCTCCGTCGCAAAGTTCATTATCCGAATGTGAAGGAAATGACAAAAACATCTCATCATTTTCGGCTGGACATTTTAATAAAATTAGAAAATGGACAAATTGTCAAGGCACTACAGTTGGACCAGATGGTGGAAAATATGTTGGTGAATTTTATAAGGGAAAGTTTCNCGGNCATGGAACTTATACACATGCTGGTAGAAAATATGTGGGACAATATCAAGATCATAAAAGACACGGTCAAGGAACTTACACATATGCTAACGGAGATAAATACATTGGGGAATGGAAAAAACATAAATATAATGGACAGGGCACTTACATATATGCCAACGGAGACAAATATGTTGGGGGGTGGAAAAAAGATGAATATAATTCACCAGACAATCTACGTGAGCGCGATGGACAAGGCGCTTACACATATGCTAACGGAGATAAATACATTGGGGAATGGAAAAAACATAAATATAATGGACAGGGCGCTTACATATATGCCAACGGAGACAAATATGTTGGGGAGTGGAAAAAACATAAATATAATTCACCAGACAATCTACGTGAGCGCGATGGGCAAGGCACTTACATATATGCCAACGGAGACAAATATGCTGGAGAATGGAAAAAAGGTTTACGGCACGGAGAAGGAATCTTTACACATGCTGATGGAAAAGTTGAAGAAGGCATCTGGAAAAAGGATAGATTAATTAAATTAAGATAATAAATGAAGAAAAGAAATGAATGAAAAAAGAGGGACAGTTCTTTTTATACCTCATGGAGGTGGCCCACTTCCGATATTAGGAGATCCACACCATAAAAAATTAGTCAAATTTTTAGAAAATATAAAATCTAAAATTAATAAACCTTCTTCTATTATTGTGATATCGGCTCACTGGGAAGAAGACGAAGTGAAGATAACAAGTAGAGAAAAACCATCGCTCATTTATGATTATTCTGGATTTTCAGAAGAGTCATATAAAATAACATATCCAGTACCTGGAAACCCTGAATTGGCTAATAAAATTAAAATTCTTTTGAATGATAAGGATATTAATTCAAAATTAGATTCAGAAAGAGGTTTTGATCATGGAGTATTCATCCCATTGAAGATAATGTATCCTGATGCATCCATAACTTGTATACAAATTTCTCTTCTTAAAAATTTAGATCCTAAAAAACATATTGAAATTGGAAAAGCGTTATCAAGTCTTATGAATGAAAATATATTGATTTTAGGATCTGGGATGTCTTTTCATAATTTAACAATTTTATTATCTGGTTCAGAAAGCGCTGAAAATG
>JAESSC010000007.1 GCA_016764285.1 Pelagibacteraceae bacterium | reverse complement strand
ATTACTGTAGTTGCTAAGGAATTAGAAAAAGAAATTGGAAACAATCCAAAATATTCAAAAGATATCAATTTGCTTTTAACTCAAACAAAAAGATGCGGTGATATTTTAAAAAAACTGTCTCAAGATACTTTGACGGAAGATAGTTTTCTTGATGATATAAAATTAGATGAATTGTTAAATAAAATTGCTAGATCATATAGGGAAATTTCAAATAAGCAATTATCTATCATAGTCGAAAAAAATGAAATTAATCCACGCATCGCAAGAACACTGGAAATTACTTATGGCTTAAGAAATTTTATTGGTAATGCAGTGAAGTATAGTAAATCGCTTGTAGAAATTAGTCTAGAAAGCAATAATAGAATTACCGAGGTAAAAGTTTGTGATGATGGTCCAGGTTTTCCATCTGACGTAAAAGATGTATTAGGAGAACCTTACATACGTTCTGAGGATAATAAAATTAGCTCTAAATCTGGACTAGGCCTCGGAACATTTATTGGAAAAACTCTCTTAGAGAGAATGAAAGCAAATGTTACGTTTGAAAAATGTCCTAAAACCAATGGCGCAATGGTAACCATTCAGTGGCAGACAAACAGCTTACTTTCTATCTAGTTTTTTTAAATTCAAAAGAATAGGCAATTATTTTATATGCCAGTTTTGCAGCTAAAAAATTGCATGAGTCAAATCCCTTTATGGGAGAAAGTTCATTTATATCCGCTCCTACAATATGAGCTGATTGTGCCGCTATTTTAATAATTCTAATTGTTTCATCCCAAAATAAACCGCCCGGTTCTGGCGTTCCTGTTGCTGGCATTAAACTTGAGTCCAAACCATCTACATCAAATGTTAAATACACTTTTTTATTTCTTATGATTTTTTTTAATTGGTTCAAACTCCACCTTAATTTATCTTTTGCCCAGAAAATTTTTATTCTTTTTTTATTTTTTTTTAAAAAAGNTATTTCACCTGATGAAATATTNCTTATNCCAAAAGATACTACACTGACNTTTGGNTTATCTAAGCATCTTCTAATAGCGGANGCATGAGAAAATTTATTGCCGTTATAACTGTTCCTTANATCTGCGTGTGCATCGAAATGAAGTAAACATAANTTACCAAACTTTTTAACAAAAGGTCTAATTGCTCCAGGAGTTAAAGAATGCTCTCCACCTAAAANCAAAGGAAATTTTTTTTTATCTATTAAGAGTTTATTAATATTTTCAATTTGTTTAAGCGCATCGACTATATTTTTTTTTATAGGGAAAGGCTTTAATGTTTTGATGCCGATGNATTTATAAGGTTCTTTGTTTAAATCTTCGTCAAAAAGTTCTACTTGATAAGAAGCCTTTATTATTTCTGTTGGACCTCTACTTGTACCANTTCCATAACTTACAGTTTTTTCGAGTCCAAAGGGTACTACAACAACTTTTTCTTTTCCNCTACTTTTATTATCTGNTCCAAGAAATCCTTTTTTATTTGAAAGATATTTCAATTTTTAACCAAATATATTTGAAAAACTTTTAGGCTGTCTTTCTTTCCAAAAGAAACGATGGTAGGCATCACTANCTATTAAGGGTAGGACACTGGTGGCTTCAGCAAAAACCATTTGTTCTTTTGAGGTANTAACCTTNCCCCAAGAACTTGCTTCCTTNAGAGTAGAGCTGCTGCACGCACCATCTCTGGTATCAGCTACTGTGATCTGNACAGCATATTTGTGCATTNCTACCTTTTTTCCTAAAAGTTCAGCGCAGACAACGGTATCTTGTACAAAGTTTTTTGGTACCCCGCCTCCGATCATAAAAAGTCCCGAGGATTTTGATTTTATTTTGATTTCAGTTAGTTCTCTAAATTCTCTTATAGAATCGATCGTTATACATTTGTTTGGATTTTTTTCCTGATGCATAACTAAACCAAATCCAGCACTTGAATCTGTAAAAGCNGGNCAAAATATAGGAACATTATTGTCATAAGCTGTTTCAATTAAAGATCCCTTCTTTTTAGCGTTTGTTTTTAAGTATTTTCCAATTTCCTTTATGAATTCTCTAGAAGTATAAGATTTTGCTTCTAAACCGTCAGCTATNCTGCAAATAGTTTTATCACAAANCTGAAGTTGTTCTTCGTCTATGTAGGTATCGTATATTCGATCTATATAGTTTTCTCTTAACTGGGCATCATCCTGATGTTGAGATCCTTGATAATGTTTAAAACCCAATGCTTCAAAGAAATCCATATCAATAATTGAAGCGCCAGTAGCAACTATTACATCAACCATATTATATTTAATCATATCAGAATATATTTTCATGCAACCTGCGGCTGAAGTAGAACCTGCTAGGGTTAAGAAAATTGTGCAATTTTTATCTGATAACATTTCATTAAAAATACCNGAAGCTTTTGCAGTGTCTCGTGAAGTAAAAGACATTTTATTCATAGATTCAATAATTTTTCGAGAATCGAAAGATGTAATATCAATATGTTCAATTGGTTTTTNAAGAAAGGTCTTTTTGTTGTGACCTAACTTCGNNTNTTTTTGGTTGTTCATTTAAGCAACAAGATAACGAGAAGAGATATCCTTTTCGTACATTGACATTATAGGTTTGTCTTGTACTTCAAAAATTTGATCAGAATAAAAACCGTTGAATTTAGTTCTAAAGGTTAACGAATATGCACCAAGTTGACCTATTTCTAAATAGTCCCCTTCTTTTAAATTATTAGGTAAAACAAAAGGACCTTTCATATAATCTATACTATCACATGTTGGACCATACAAACTGTAAGCAGTTAATTTTTTCGAAGTCATTCTTCCATTAGGTATCATTCTTGTAGGAAGAACAAAGTTAAGAACGCCTGCATCAAACAAACTACCATAGGTTCCATCGTTAATATAAAGTTTTTGTTTTTTTCTTAAAACTACTTTTACTATTGAAGATCCACTTTCAGCAACAAGTGCTCTACCAGGTTCACATAATAGTTCTGGTTTATTTTCCAATTTTAAATTATCAAAACTTTTTTTTATTTCACTTATATAATTTTCAAGAGGTTGTGGTTGTAAATCAGGATAAATAGATGGAAATCCTCCACCAACATTAATAATGTCAGGTATTATTTTTGTTTTTTTAATTATATTTCCTAAATCTCGAATTCCNTTAGCNTATGAAATNGGATGCATACATTGTGANCCTACATGGAAACTNAAGCCAACTTTGNNTGCATGCGCTTTGGCAAGTCTTAGCAAACCTAATGCTTCACTAGGNAGTGCTCCAAATTTTTGTGATAAATCTATTTCAGCATGTTCGTTAGAAATAGAAACTCTTATATATAGAATTAGATCTTTAGCATTATTAGTTGCTTCAATAATTTTTTGAAGCTCCTCTTTAGTATCAAGAGCGAAATCTCGAATGTTATAATTAAAATAAGCTTCATGAATATGTTCACGGCTTTTAATAGCATTCATGTAGTAAGCTCTAGCTTCAGGAAAAATTTTTCTAATTAATTTAATTTCATTAATTGAAGCAACATCAAATCGTTCAATGCCACTTTCNCCAATATGCTTAATTACTTTTTCGTTTGGATTAGTTTTTACTGCGTAAAGAATNTGTCCTGGAAAGCTACTTTTAAACCAGTTACAGGCTGATTTTATAGAATTGAGTCTTATGCAATAAATCGGGTCTACTGGNCGAATAGTATNAACCAGTTCGTCAACCGAGTNAAATTTTTGCATCTCATNAGTCCCCTTTTTTGTTAAAAAAAAAATTAAAACNAATCAAAAAAAACTTCTTAATTTTTTTATTATAGAAATTTGNAGTAATGTAAAGTAATAATTTTACCCTTGAAAATTTATATTTTGGTCTTATTCTANCCATTGAGTTAAGAGATTTAAAAAAATAAAACAAGAACATGGAAGAAACAAAAAACACTCTAAAANTTGCTGATTTTGCTGATAAATCATTACTTATTGTCGATGACGACAACCCTCTGAGAGATAGGTTATCAAGAGCGATGGAAAAAAAAGGATTTCGAGTAACGCAGGCCGAAAGTGTAAAACAGGGGATAAGTCAGGCAATAAATTCGCCACCAGCGTTTGCTGTTGTAGATCTTCGTCTAAATGATGGAAATGGGTTAGAGGTAGTAAAGAAAATTCAGGAAATAAAGAAAAATAGCAGAATTGTATTGCTGACTGGATACGGTAATATACCTACTGCTGTTGCAGCGGTTAAGGCTGGAGCAATAGATTATATTCCAAAGCCGGCTGATGCAGATGATGTAGAGAATGCTCTTTTGGCCTCACCAGAAACAAAAGCCAAACCTCCAGAAAACCCTATGTCTGCCGATAGAGTTAAGTGGGAACATATTCATAGAGTTTTTGAATTATGTAACAGGAATGTTTCTGAAACAGCGCGCAGACTAAAAATGCATAGAAGAACTTTGCAAAGGATTCTTTCNAAAAGATCTCCTAAGTAACTTTGATTAGTTTTTTTACTTTTAATAANGTTGGAATTAAAAATAANAGTAATAAAATTTTAAATAATTCTGCTAATAAAAATGGTTGGACACCAAGTTTAAATATAGGTTTTTCCCATCCAATTAAAGTTCCCAACCAAATTACACCAAGAATATAAATAAAACTTACAGAAAAAATTAACTTCAAAAAGGTATTTAGTATTCCTTTATCATATTTAAATGCACCAGCAAAANAAACNGCAACTAAAAAACCAATCAAGTAACCCATTGTTGGTCCNATAAAATANGNTATACCAATTCCTTTTTCTGGAGAATTTGAAAATACTGGCAAGCCAATTATTCCTTCAAACAAATAAAGCATAACTGTTGCTAGGCCTATTTTATATCCCAAAGTTATTCCAATTAGCAAAATTGCAAAAGTTTGCATCGTCATTGGTACTGGGTAAAAAGGAATTTTTGTTTTGGCTGAAATTGTTATAAGTATTGATCCAACTATTGAGATCAAAGTTAGTTTAACAATTTTTTCTAATTTTAAATTTTTAATTGCTTCCATAATTTTTATAATACAATTTTTTTATATTAAATCTAGCTTTTTGTAAGATCAATAAATACGTCTTCTAAATTACCTTCGTCAGTTGAAATATCATAGATTTCCATTCCTGCGTNTTTAACCTTATTTATTATTTGATCTATTTTATGTTTTTTTTTTTCGTATAAAGCTGTTATTTCATTGTTTGAGTTATGAGAGAATTTTATTCCATTTAAACCTTCTAGATTGATTGTATTTATTTTTTTTACTTTAAAAATTATTTTTTTAGTTTTTATTCGGTCTAATAAATTTTCTGTTGTATCTAATGCAATTAAATTTCCTTTATTTATGATTGCAATTTTATTGCACATTTCTTCAGCTTCATACATTAGGTGGGTGGTTAAAATTATGGTGACTCCCTGTCTGTTAAGNGCTTTTATGTTGTTCCACAANTTTTGACGTAATTGAACGTCAACTCCCGCAGTTGGTTCATCCAAGACCAGAATGGGTGGCCTATGNACCATTGCTTTGGCAATTAGTAGCCTTCTTTTCATACCACCTGACAAACTTCTTGCGTAAGAGTTAGCTTGTTTTTCAAGAGAAACTAATTTTAATATTGTATCTGTTATTCTATCTTTTTTTGGTATTCCATATAATCCAGCTTGTAGTTCTAAGAGATCTTTAGGACTAAAAAANGCATCTAAATTTACTTCTTGAGGCACAATTCCAATAGATGCTCTAACTTGTCTTGGATTTTTATCTAAATCAAAACCCCAGACATCTACTTTTCCAGAATTTTTTATTACTGTGCCAGCAAGAATATTAAGAAATGTAGTTTTTCCAGCACCATTAGGCCCAAGCAATCCGAAAATTTCACCTTCTTTAACCTCTAAGTTCAAATTATTCAATGCTTTAATCTCGTTAGAAGATTTTTTAGAATAAATTTTGGTTAATTTTTCTACTTTTATTGCGTTTTTATTATTCATGATGATTTNGCTTTTATATATCCATAACACTAATTAAAATAGGTTAATATTAGTCTATGAGCCTCATTAAAAAAACTGACCATTTTTATCTTATTGATGGTTCGGGATATATTTTTAGAGCATATTATGCATTGCCTCCGCTTTCAAGAAAAAGTGATGGATTACCGACCGGAGCAGTAAATGGTTTTTGCACCATGCTGTACAAACTTCTTGAAGATTCCAGATCTGATGNTGGCAAAAATAAACCTACACATTTTGTAGTTATTTTTGATTCTGCAAGNAAAAATTTTAGAAATGAAATATACAAAGACTATAAAGCAAATAGAACAGAGACACCCGAAGATCTTGCTCCTCAATTTGAATATATAAGAAAATCGGTAGAAGCTTTTAATGTGACTTCTACCGAAATGCTTAACTATGAAGCGGACGACTTAATTGCTACTTATACAGACAAAATAATAAAAAAAGGTGCCAAGGTTACAATTGTTTCGGGAGATAAAGATCTTATGCAATTAGTAAAACCAGGGGTAAGACTTTACGATCCAATGAAAAGTAGAGTTTTAGGCAACAAAGAAGTTAAGGAAAAATTTGGTGTAGAGCCAAGTAAAGTTGTAGATGTTCAAGCTTTAGCAGGAGACTCATCTGATAATGTTCCTGGAGTCCCAGGNATTGGTATTAAAACTGCAGCGGAACTTATTAATAAATATAAGTCCTTAGAAACGTTATTAGAAAAAGCACATGAAATTCCACAAAACAAAAGAAGAGAAACGATTTTAGAGAACAAAAATAAAGCTATTTTAAGTAGGAAGCTTGTTGAGCTTAAGAATGATGTTCCGGTTAAACAAAAGATAGAAACTTTTACTTTAAAGAAAATTAATAAAGAAAAATTATATGATTTTTTAAGAGAAATGGAATTTAATCGTTTGCTCAGCCAAGTTATTTCACGTTATGGAGAAACATTTGAACAAAAAGTTAAAAATTTAAAAAAAACTCCAATTTTTGATTTAAAGAAGTATCAAACAATTTTAAAAATTAACCAACTAGAAGAGTGGATTAAAAAAATTGAAGAAAAGGGAATAGTTGCAGTTGATACGGAAACTAGCTCCTTAAATCCACATGAAGCAAATTTAGTAGGTATCTCTTTATGTTCTGGCCCAGGAACAGCATGCTATATTCCACTGGAGCATATTACGGAAAAAGTATTGGAAAAAAAAATAGTTTTAAAAAAATTAAAAAATATATTGCAAGATAAAAGTATTAAAAAAATTGGNCAAAATATAAAATTTGATTTTATTATTCTTTTACGTAATGAAATAAAATTAGACCCAATTGAAGATACAATGTTAATGTCATATGCTTTAGATGCTGGAAAACATAGACATAACATGGATAATTTATCTGAAATCCACTTAAATCATAAACCCATATCCTTTAAAGAAGTTGCTGGTACCGGAAAAAAACAGATCAGTTTTAATAAAGTGCCAATTAAATTAGCAACGCAATATGCTGCNGAAGATGCAGATGTAACATTTAGATTATATACCTTTTTTAGAGAAAGATTAGATAAAGAAAAGCTTTTAAAAATTTATGAATTATTTGAAAAGCCAATGGTAAATTTGTTATCTCAAATGGAAATAGNAGGGATAAAAATAAATTCAAGTTTTTTAAAAGAACTTTCGAAAAAATTTGATAATAAAATAAAAAAATTAGAAAAAGAAATTTTTAGCATTGCTAAAAGAGAATTTAATATTGGATCTCCTAAACAATTAGGTGANATTTTGTATAACGAATTAAAAATAGCTAAAATAAAAAAAACAAAAAAAGGAGGATTTGCAACAAGTGCTGCAGTTCTCGAGGATTTAGCATTTACGGGCCACAAATTACCAAGGATTGTTTTGGATTGGAGGCAATTAACTAAATTAAAAAACACCTACACAGATGCACTTCCAGAACATCTAAATGCTAANACTAATAGAGTTCACACATCTTTTCTTTTAGCAGCTACTACCACTGGGAGATTGGCATCTAGTGAACCTAATTTACAAAATATTCCAATTAAAACTGAAGATGGTAAAGAAATTAGGAAGGCTTTTATTGCTGAGAGAAACCACAGCCTTATTTCAGCCGATTATAATCAAATAGAGATGCGTATTCTTGCAGACATTGCTGATGTAAAAGAATTAAAAAAGGCATTTAAAAATAATGAAGACGTTCATTCTTTAACTGCTAGCCAAGTTTTTGATATACCATTAAATAAAATTGATAAAGAAACAAGAAGAAGAGCCAAGGCAATAAATTTTGGTATTATTTATGGTATTTCTCAATATGGTTTAGCAAAACAAATTTCTGTTTCNAATTCTGAAGCTGCTGAATTTTTAAAATCATATTTTAAAAAATTTCCTGAGATTAAAGATTATATGAATGCAACAATAAATTTTTGCAGAAAAAGTGGATATGTAAACAATATTTTTGGAAGACGATGTTATATTACAGGNATCAATGACAAAAATTATAATGTTAGAAATTTTCAAGAAAGGGCTGCCATTAATGCACCTATCCAAGGTTCTGCAGCAGATATAATGAGATTAGCAATGATTAAGATAACTAGTGAATTCGAAAAAAATCCTAATTATAAAACTAAGATGCTTTTGCAAATACATGATGAATTAGTTTTTGAAACTCCACAAGATGAACTTGAAAAAATTGTACCCATTATTAAAAAAAATATGTTAGATGCATCTAGTAGTGAACATCATCAGTTTACCATACCTCTTACTGTTGATATCAATTCTGGTAATAATTGGGGTGAAGCACATTAACTGTTCAAATACTTGCCCAAATTATGACAATTTAGTATTCCTATATGGAGTGTATTTTTAATTATGAATGAAAAAATTGCATTAGTAGATGATGATAGAAACATACTTACTAGTATAAGTATTGCATTAGAAAATGAAGGTTTTAAAGTTCAAACTTATATTGATGGTGAAAGTGCATTAGTGGGAATTAGCAGAAATCCACCCGATTTAGCAGTTATAGATATTAAAATGCCAAGAATGGATGGTGAGGAGCTACTCAAACGGTTAAGAAAAAAAACTGCAATCCCAATATTATTTTTAACTTCAAAAGATGAAGAAATTGATGAGTTGTTAGGTTTAAAACTTGGTGCAGATGATTTTATTAAAAAATCTGGAGGTTTTTCTATAAAAGTACTTATTGAAAGAATACGTGTTCAGTTGAGAAAAAAAATTAACAATATAGATGATACAAAAAATTTAATTAAACATGGAAAACTTAAACTAGACCCTTCACAGCTCGAATGTGAATGGGATGGGAAACCACTACCNGAAAAACTCACAACAACAGAGTTTTTNATTGTTAAAGAATTAGCAAAAAGACCAGGAATTATTAAGGAAAGAGCGCAATTAATGGATATAGCTTATAAGGATAATAATGATATAGAAGATCGTACTATAGATAGTCACGTTAAAAGAATTAGAAAAAAATTCAAAGAAATAGATCAAAATTTCAAAGCAATAGAAACAAGATATGGCAGTGGGTACAGATGGAATGTTAGTTAATGAAATCTAANTTTTTTAGTTCAAGCTCTATTCTTAGAAAATTCTTGGCTTTTAATTTAATTGTTTTTCTAGTTTTAGGAGTTTTCACTTTTTTATATCTAAATGCTATAAAACCTAATTTAGTCAAAAATAGATCCAATCAACATGCAAAAATTATAAACAATACGTCAGATCATATTAACAGACTAAATATTGAATTTACCAAAAAAAGTGCTACAGAATTTTTATTAGATGCAAGATTTTTATTTCAGAATTTAGATCGTGTTCAATTGTATAATTTAAATTCTAATTTATTAGCGGATACGGATACTTTAGATTTAGCCCAAGATATTTTTGTTATAAGTCAAGATGTCCAAGAAACACCAATTGATAAATTCGATGAAAATGTAAACATTAGCGAAAACCCAAAGACTACTCAAACAACAACTTTTAATACTGAAAGTTATGTAAGAGAGTATTCTGAGCAGAAAAATATTAACGATAAATTAGTAATTAGTGAAACAATTAATAANAATTTTTATGTTATGACTGTGGATTCAGTCAAAATAGATGGCNAGNATAAAGGTTATATTATTGTTTCAGAAATTGCTAACGATATATTAGTTGCTGTTGATGAAAGAAAAAACTTTATATTAAGAACAGTTTTATCGGTAGCACTTGTTATTTTTATTTTTTCAGTTTTTTTAAATAAATATATTTTAAAGCCGATAAGAGCTTTAGTTCAATATACAAAAGCAATAAGGGAGAAAGAAGTAAGAGTTGATAAACTTGAGAAATTTTTAATTAGGAAGGATGAAGTAGGTCAATTATCTAGATCTTTGAATGAAATGACCAAAGATCTTTATAAAAGAATAAATGTGGCTGAGACATTTTCTTCGGATTTAGCACATGAAATAAGAAATCCACTTACTTCTTTAAAAGGAGCTTCAGAAGTTTTGGATAACACCTTGGATGGTGAAAAAAGAAAAAAACTATTAAAAATTATAGGTCACGATGTAGAAAGAATTGAGAGACTAATTACTGATTATTCTCAAATGTTAAAAGATGAAGCAACTTTCTCTAGAGCAAAGATGACAAAAGTTGATTTATCAAATGTAATCAATTCTGTGGTTGAAGATTTTAATAATGATTTATTAAATTCTAATAAGAATATTAAAATAAATGTAAATCAAACTAATCTTAATGGATCTAAACTTCATGTTTTGGGCGTTGAAAGTAAACTAGAACAAATTGTTGCAAATCTTTTGGATAATGCCGTTTCTTTCAGTCCTATTAATAGTCAAATATCAATTTTATGCGGCATTAAAAAAAATGAAGTACAATTAGTTTTTGAGGATGAAGGTCCAGGTTTTGACGAAAACAATATTAATAAAGTATTTAATAGATTTTATATTAACAGACCTGAAAAATTTGGTGAACATTCGGGTTTAGGACTAAATATAGTCAAAAATATTATAGAATTGCACGGCGGTTCAATTGAGGCTTCAAATAAGGTTGGTAGTAAAAAGGGGGCGAGAGTAGAAGTGCACTTGCCAGTTCACAATAATTGAATTCAAGCAATAAGTTGCTAATTTAATGTTAAATTGTTAAGCACAAGCAAATTATGACACAAGATTTTAAAGTAAAAGATATTAATCAATCGGATTTTGGAAGAAAAGAAATTTCAATAGCCGAAACAGAGATGCCAGGATTGATGTCTTTGAGGCATGAGTATAAGGAAAAACAACCCCTTAAAGGAGCAAAAATTTTAGGCTGCTTGCATATGACAATTCAAACGGCAGTATTAATCGAAACTTTAGTAAAATTGGGAGCAGATGTACGATGGTCTTCTTGCAACATCTTCTCAACGCAAGATCATGCGGCGGCGGCAATTGCTCAACAGGGTATACCGGTATATGCATGGAAAGGAGAGACGGAGGCAGAATATTGGTGGTGTATCAAACAAACAATTGAAGGAAAAAAAGATTGGAAGCCAAATATGCTTTTGGATGATGGGGGTGATCTTACTGCTTTGATGCACAAAGAATATTCTGGACTTCTTCAAAATGTAAAAGGATTATCGGAGGAAACTACTACAGGAATAAAGGCACTCAACAAAATGCAAGCAGAGAAAACTTTATTAGTTCCTGTAATTAACGTGAATGATTCAGTTACAAAATCAAAATTTGATAATTTATACGGATGTAGGGAAAGTTTAATTGACGGAATTAAAAGAGCGACAGATGTTATGATTTCTGGAAAGACTGCAATAGTGGCGGGTTTCGGAAATGTGGGTAAAGGCAGCGCAGCTTCTCTTAGACAAAATGGTGCGCGAGTTATGGTTACCGAAACAGATCCTATATGTGCACTTCAAGCTTCAATGGAAGGATATGAGGTTGTGTTAATGGATGATGCTATAGAAAAGGCAGATATTGTTGTTACAGCTACAGGAAACAAAGATGTCGTTAACGCTGATCANATGAGAAAAATGAAAGATTATTCTATTCTTTGTAATATTGGTCACTTTGATAATGAAATTCAGGTTGAGGCCTTGAAAAATTACAAATGGACTGAAATTAAACCTCAGGTCCATGTGATAGAATTTCCTGATAAAAAGAGAATAATACTTCTAGCTGAAGGAAGATTAGTTAATTTAGGGTGTGCGACTGGTCACCCGAGCTTTGTTATGAGCGCTTCTTTTACTAATCAAGTAATAGCACAAATAGAGCTTTGGAATAATTATGAAAAATATGACAAAAAGGTTTATGTTTTACCTAAACATTTGGATGAAAAAGTTGCGATACTTCATTTAAATAAGGTTGGAGCTAAATTAACAAAGCTTTCAAAAGAGCAGGCTGATTATATTAGCGTTGATGTTAAAGGCCCATTTAAACCTGATACGTATCGCTACTAGTTAGTAGCTAGATGCAATTAAAATCTTTAGAAGATACACAAAATCTTTCAAGCAAGATTTCCAAAATAGTCGGTGCCAGCGATATCATTTTTCTCTATGGTGAAATTGGTGTTGGGAAAACAACATTTGTGCGTTTTTTCATCAATCATCTAGAAGCTGAAAATGGAATTAAAAAGAGTGACGTATTAAGTCCTACATTCAATATAGTTTATGAATATGACATTGGAGATATAAAAATTCTTCATTATGATCTATACAGGCTGAAAAATTATAAAGATATTTTGCAATTAGGCATGTTTGAGATCTCCAATAATCATATTAAAATTGTAGAATGGCCCGAGTTAATTGATTCAAAACCTAAAGATAGAATTGATATCCAATTTCAATATTCGAAATTACTAGATTATAGGACAGTTAAAATTAATGGTTTTGGAAAATGGAAAGATTACAAATTTGATGCAGTTTAAAATACGGCCCATTGCAGGTGACGCTTCTTTTAGAAAATTTTATAGATTAACCTTAAATAAAGGTAGCAAGATTATTGCTCTTGTCGAAAAAGAAAAATATAAAAATCTGATTGTATGTTCAGCAATAAATAAGTTTTTAAGAGATAATAGAATATTTGCTCCAAGAGTATTTACTCAAGATTATGCAAAAGGCATAATGATCATGGAAGATTTTGGCGATTTAACTTTTCACAAAATTTTATTAGGGAAAAGAAATAAGTTACCAGTTTATAAAAAGCTTGTGGACCTACTTATAAAAATTCAAAAAATACAACCAAAAAAGAAACTGAGAACTATTTTTGCTAAATCACATATTATAGATAAATATTCAATAAAATATTTACATCAAGAATCAGATCTTTTTTATGATTGGTATCTTCCTTTATTTTTTAATCAAAAAAAGGTTTTAAATATGAAATTAATGATTAAAAAAATTTTATCAAAACTTTATAAGAGACTAAATTTTCCCAATTCGTATTTTGTGCACAGAGATTACCATGTTTCCAATTTGATGAAAGTTGGCAGAAAGATAGGAGTGATTGATAGTCAAGATGCTCTAATTGGAAATCCAGCCTATGATTTAGTATCTTTAATAGATGATGTAAGGATCAAAACATCTATAAAATTAAAAAATCAAATTTACAGTTACTATTTAACTAAAACTGCAAAAATTTATAAACTTAATTCATCAAAATTTTTGGAAGATTTTAACGTACTTTCAGTCCAGAGAAATTTAAAAATTATAGGTATTTTTTCTAGACTTTTTAAGAGAGATAAAAAAAATAAATATTTAAAATTAATACCCTATACCTGGCAATTATTAGAAATGAGAATGAGTTCAAAAATTTTTTCAGAATTAAAAAAAATTTTTGATAGTAATATTCCTAAAAAATTTAGAAAAAAAATCATATATTAATGAAAATACCAGTACTTTTCCCAAAAATTTTTAATTATCCATTCACATATAAAAGTGAAATTTCTGACTCATTAAATCCAGGCGATTTTGTAAAAGCACCATTTGGTTCAAATGAAATAACAGGAGTAGTTTGGCCCGATGAACAAAAAACTGAAAAAAATTTTAAATTAAAAAAAATTATAAAAAAAATAAATATACCAAATTTAAATTCTTCTATGATTAAATTTATATCTTGGTTTTCAAGATATAATTTAGTTCCACTAGGTATGTCTCTTAAAATGAGTTTACTAAATAAGAATGTGGTTGAAAAATCTTTTAATCATGAATTTAATAAATATAAAATTAAAAAAAATACAATTAAACTTTCTCTAAATGCTGAGCAAAAAAAATCACTAACTTTTCTTAAGAAAATTGGAGATAATTATAACGTTACTGTATTGGAGGGAATTACTGGATCAGGGAAAACTTTAGTTTATTTTGAGAGAGTCAGAGATATTGTAGGCAAAGGATTTCAGGCGTTAATATTACTTCCTGAAATTGCTTTGACTAATCAATTTAGTCGACGTTTTAAACAATTTTTTGGAGCTGAACCAGCAATTTGGCATTCTGGAACTTCAAAAAAAAATAAATCAATAATTTGGAAAGGTATTACGGAAGGAAAAGTTAAAATAGTCATTGGAGCAAGGTCATCTCTTTTCTTACCATTTAAAAATTTAGGAATAATTATTGTGGATGAAGAACATGATGTATCTTACAAACAGGACGAAGGAATTGCTTATAATGCAAGAGATATGGCTATTACAAGAGCTTCACTAGAAAACATTCCAATAAATTTGGTAACTTCCATACCTTCTGTTGAAACATATAATAACATTGTTAACAAGAAATATTATTTCACTAAATTGAAAAAGAGATACAAAGAAGCATCTTTACCAAATTTTGAAATTATAAATTTGAATACCGAGAANNTAAACAAGGGTTCTTGGATAGCAAACAAAACAATAAAAAAAGTTAATCAATATTTAGAAAAAGGAGATCAAGTATTATTTTTTTTAAATCGAAGAGGTTACTCACCTTTTGTAATTTGTAAAAAGTGTGGCTGTAAATTTCAATGTCCCAATTGTGCAGTAAACTTAAATTTTCATAAAAAATTAAACAAACTTCTTTGTCACTATTGTGGTCATAAATCTTCGTTGCAAAGAATTTGTAAAGATATGAAAGAGTGTGATTTATTGTTTTGTGGACCTGGTGTTGAAAGAATTTTTGCTGAGTTAAAATCAATCTATCCAGATAAAAAAATAGAAATATTTTCTAGTGATACTTTAAAAAAAAATAATTTTACAAATGTACTTTTAAAAAAAGTTGAAAAAAANAAAATTGATATTTTGATAGGGACTCAATTANTATCNAAGGGTTTTCATTTTCCAAAATTAAACTGTGTTGTTGTTGTAGATGGTGATTTTTCATCTCACGGATATGATCTTAGATCGGCAGAAAAGAATGTACAATTGTATCATCAATTAAGCGGAAGAGCTGGGAGAGAATCAAAGGTATCAACTATATACTTTCAAACATATACTCCTGATGACGAAGTGCTCATAAATATAACTAAAAATGATCCGCATGCTTTCTTGAAAAAAGAGCTTTTTTTAAGAAAGGAAAAGAAACTTCCACCATTTTATAGACTTATATCCCTAATTATTTCTGGCAAAGACGAACAGTTGATTATTAAATTTGCTACAACAATTAAATCTAAACTTCCAAAATTAAATAACGTTAACATTTTGGGACCAGTTCTTGCTCCGATTACTAAATTGAGGAAAAAATACAGATGTAGGATTTTGATAAGATGTCCAAAAAATTTATTTATTCAGAAACATTTATCTTTGTCGCTTGATAAAATAAAAATGACGTCAGGAATAAAACTAGAGGTTGATGTAGATCCAGTTAATTTCAGTTAAACTGAGTATTTTTCAATATTAATTGTGTTAATGAAGACAAAAAGATACAATAGAAAATGTTGTATTTGTTTAAATAATCTCCTACAAAACGAGTCTTTGTAGCAAAAATGAGTGCAAAATCAACATTTTCAAATTCTACATCAAAAAGCTATGCTGTAGCTCTTTACGAGCTCGCAAAAGAAAATTCTGAGTTAAATAATGCTGAAGATGGAATGAATGGCCTCAAAAAACTATTAAACGATAATTCTGATTTTAAAGAAATGATTTCAAATCCCACAGCTAAAAAAGAAGAAAAGAAAAAAGTTATTTTTGAAATAGCTGATCGATATAATTTTTCTCAAACTTTAAAAAAATTTTTGGGTTTTATAACAATTAAAAATAGATTGTTTTTTTTGGATCAAATTATTGATAGTTTTTTAAATATCATATCAATCAACAAAGGTGAGTTAAAAGCAAAACTCGTATCTTCAAAACAGTTATCAAAAAAAGAGTTAGAAAATATTCAAAGCGAATTATCTAAGGATTTTAAATCCCCTATCAAGGTAGATTATAAATATGATCCAAATTTAATAGCTGGATTAATCATTCAAGTTGGAAGCGTAATGGTTGATACTTCTATTAAAAGTAAACTTAAACAATTAGAAAAAAATATGATAGAGGCATAATATGCAAATTAATCCATCAGAAGTAACAAAGATTTTAAAAGAGCAAATAAAAAAATTTGGTGAAAAAGCAGAAGTAGCTGAAGTTGGTCAGGTGCTTTCAGTTGGAGATGGTATTGCTAGAGTTTATGGTTTGGACAACGTGCAGGCTGGGGAAATGGTTGAATTTTCTGCTGGACTAAAAGGCATGGCTCTAAACTTAGAAAGTGACAACGTTGGTGTTGTTATTTTTGGAGACGACAGTTCAATTAAAGAAGGTGATATTGTTAAAAGAACAGGAGCTATCGTAGACGCGCCTGTGGGAAAAAAATTATTAGGTAGAGTTGTTGATGGTTTAGGAAATCCTATAGATGGAAAAAAGGAACTTGACAAAAAATTAGAAAGAAGAAGAGTTGAAGTAAAAGCTCCAGGAATAATTCCAAGACAATCTGTTAATCAGCCAATGCAAACTGGACTTAAAGCTTTAGACACCTTGATTCCGATTGGACGAGGACAGAGAGAGTTAATTATTGGTGATAGACAAACGGGAAAGACAGCCATAGCTATTGATACAATTATTAACCAAAAAGAAATAAATAAATCTGGTGAAGAGAAAAATAAACTTTATTGTATTTATGTTGCAATTGGGCAAAAACGATCAACTGTTGCTCAGATAGTTAAGACATTAGAAGATGCAGGTGCCATGGAGTATACAATTATTGTTGCGGCAACAGCATCTGATCCCGCTCCGCTTCAATTTTTAGCACCNTATACCGGTTGTACCATGGGCGAATATTTTAGNGACAANGGTATGCATGCATTAATTATTTATGATGATCTATCCAAACATGCTGTAGCTTACAGACAAATGTCACTTTTGTTGAGAAGACCTCCGGGAAGAGAGGCTTATCCNGGTGATGTTTTTTATTTACATAGTAGATTGCTTGANAGAGCNGCAAAGCTNAACGANNACAAAGGTGGCGGATCTCTTACAGCATTACCAATAATTGAAACACAAGCAGGTGATATTTCTGCCTACATTCCAACTAATGTAATTTCAATTACTGATGGACAAATTTTTTTAGAAACTGAATTATTCAATCAAGGTATACGACCAGCTGTTAATGTTGGATTATCGGTTTCGAGGGTGGGGTCAGCAGCTCAAACCAAAGCTATGAAAAAAGTTGCTGGTTCAATAAAATTGGAATTAGCACAGTACAGAGAAATGGCAGCATTTGCCCAGTTTGGTTCAGATTTGGATGCTACAACACAAAAATTATTAAACAGAGGATCAAAACTAACTGAGCTTTTAAAACAAGATCAATATTCTCCAATGACAGTTGCACAACAAGTAATAGCAGTTTTTTCTGGGGTAAGAGGTTTTTTAGATAAAGTGGAGTTAAGTAAAATTAAAAATCTCGAAAAACAGATTTATGAAGAGGTTAAATCTTCAAACCCAGAAATTATAGATAGCATTAATAATACTGGAAAATTGGACGAAGAAATAGAAAAAAAACTAACATCAATCATCGAGCAATTTCAAAAAAAAGGCAATAAGTAAAATTTTATGCCAAGTTTAGATGATTTAAAAAAAAGAATTAAAAGTGTCAAATCAACACAGAAAATTACTAAAGCTATGAAAATGGTAGCTGCAGCTAAGCTAAGAAGAGCTCAGGAAAGTGCTGAGAAAGGAAGACCTTTTTCAGAAAAAATGAATAATGTAATTCTTAATTTAAGCAGCTCAATTTCTGATAAAGACAGTGCATCAAAGTTCTTGGTTGGTACAGGAAAGGATACTACGCATTTATGTGTAGTTATCACTGCAGATAGAGGGCTTTGTGGCGGATTTAATACAAATATATGTAGAAAAGCCAGAAACTATTTTGAAAAAATTTTAAAAGAAGGAAAAATATTAAAAATTTTTACAGTTGGCTCCAAAGGACATGACCAACTAAAGAGGCTGTACGGTAAATATATTATTGAAAAAATGAATTTTAAGGGACTAAAAAAAATTACATATAAAGAAGCGGAAGATACTGGAAAAATTATTATAAAATTATTTAATGAATCACAATTTGATGTGTGCAAAATTTTTTACAATAGATTTAAAAATGTCATTACACAAATTCCTCAAGAACAACAAATAGTACCAATTGAAAAACAAAAAGAAGTTAAAATATCAGATAATTTTTATGAATTTGAACCTGAAGAAAATGAAATTTTAGATGATTTACTTCCAAAAAATATTTCTACTCAAATCTTTAAAGCGTTTCTTGAAAATGCTGCAAGTGAACAAGGTTCTAGGATGACAGCTATGGATAATGCAACACGAAATGCTGAAGATTTAGTGGACAAATTGACAATTAATTATAACAGAAGTAGACAAGCAGCAATTACCAAAGAACTTATTGAAATAATATCAGGAGCGGAAAGTTTATAAAATGAGTAAAGGATTAGGAAAAATTACACAGGTTATAGGAGCGGTNGTTGATGTTCAATTTGAAGGTCAGTTGCCGGAAATTTTGACAGCGTTAGAATGTGATAACTCTGGAAATAGACTTGTACTAGAAGTTGCCCAACATTTGGGAGAAGCTACTGTTAGAACTATTGCTATGGATAGTACAGAGGGTCTAAAGAGAGGAAATAAAGTTACCGATACTGGTTCTCCAATTAAAGTACCAGTTGGGCCAGAAACATTGGGTAGAATAATAAACGTTATTGGAGAACCTATTGATCAAAAAGGAAAAGTATCTACAAAAGAAAGATGGCCTATACATAGACCGGCTCCAAAATTTACGGAACAATCTACCGAAACAGAAATTTTAGTAACAGGAATAAAAGTTGTCGATCTACTGGCTCCNTACGCTAAGGGAGGAAAAATAGGTCTTTTTGGAGGAGCGGGTGTGGGCAAAACNGTAATNATTATGGAATTAATTAATAATATTGCAAAGGCACACGGTGGTTTTTCAGTATTTGCTGGTGTTGGTGAAAGAACGAGAGAAGGAAATGATTTATATCACGAAATGATTGAGTCTGGNGTTATTAAANTAAATGGAAAAGGCTCGAAAGTTGCTTTGGTTTATGGACAAATGAACGAGCCACCCGGAGCACGTGTTAGAGTTGGATTGAGCGGTTTAACAGTTGCTGAATATTTTAGAGACAANGAAGGNCANGATGTTTTATTTTTTATTGATAATATATTTAGATTTACTCAAGCAGGATCAGANGTGTCGGCTTTACTAGGAAGAATTCCATCGGCCGTAGGTTANCAACCAACCTTAGCTACTGATATGGGAAATTTACAAGAAAGAATCACAACTACAGATAAGGGTTCAATTACTTCTGTCCAAGCTATTTATGTTCCAGCGGATGATTTAACTGACCCTGCTCCAGCTACCTCATTCGCGCATTTNGATGCTACTACAGTTTTATCAAGGCAAATTGCAGAGTTAGGGATATATCCTGCAGTTGANCCTTTGGATTCTACTTCTAGAATTTTAGATCCCAGAATAGTTGGTGAAGAACATTATAGCGTTGCAAGAGAAGTTCAAAAAATATTACAAACTTATAAATCTTTACAAGACATAATTGCAATTTTGGGTATGGATGAGCTTTCTGAAGANGATAAACTAACAGTGATGAGAGCAAGAAAAATTCAAAGATTTTTATCNCAACCATTTTTTGTTGCAGAAGTTTTTACAGGTTCTCCAGGTAAACTTGTAGATTTAGAAGCAACCATCAAAGGGTTTGATGCNATATGTAANGGNGANTATGATCATTTACCNGAAGCCGCTTTTTATATGGTGGGNNCNATTGAAGAGGTAGTTGAAAAAGCTGAAAAAATGGCGAAGGACGCAGCAGCTTAATGGAAGATAGTTTTAAACTTGAAATCATTAGTCCAGAAAAAATTATTTTTTCGGATGAAACAAAAATGGTTACACTTCCCTCGTATGAGGGTGATATGAGCATATTAAAAAATCATATTTCAATAATAACTCTTTTAAGACCCGGAATAATAAAGGTGCAAAATGATGGAAATTTTAAAGAATTTTTTGTCCAGGATGGTGCTGTGGAATTCTTTAATGATAGTTTAGTGGTACTTTCAGCTTCCGCAATAAATGTAAAAGATTTATCTAAAGAGTTTGTGGATAATCTAAACGAAGATACTCAAGATAAACTCACAGATAAGAATATTACAGATCATGATCGTTATGTTCTTAATCACAAACTTGATGCGCTCAAAGAAATACGAGTCTAATTCAAACTTAAAGAAGTTAACTCTTCTTTTATTTTCTTATAAATATCTACTTTAAAGTGCACAGCGACGTTAGGTAATTTTGAAAGTTCAATCCATTTCCAATCAAAGAATTCTGGATTTTTCGTTTTGACATTTATTTCATCGGGTTTTCCTAGAAATTTCATAACCAACCATTTTTGTTTTTGTCCCCTATATTTACCTTTCCAGAGTTTACCTAGAAGATATTTCGGTAAATCATATTTAAACCATCCATCTAATTCTTTTATTAATTTTACTGATTTTATCCCAGTTTCTTCCTCAAGTTCTCTTTTAGCNGCGTCTAAAAAATTTTCATTTTGATCAATTCCACCTTGTGGCATTTGCCATGAATTTGTAGGATTATCTATTCTTTTTCCTACAAAAACCTTATTTTNATGATTCAATAAAGCTATGCCCACACCAATTCTTAATGGTAATTCTTTTCTATTCTTCATTAAACTTTAGCCACTGAAAAGTTTAACTGCGTAATTTAATTGATTATCTGTAATAGTGTTGATTGAAAATTCTTCATCTTCCTCCTCAACTCTGATATCAGGAGTTACTCCCACTTCTGAAATAGATTTTCCAGATGGTAAATAGTATTTGGATATTGTTAATCGTATTGCCCCCTTATTTCTTAGAGGAATAATGGATTNNACTGATCCTTTACCATATGTAGCTTCACCCAATAATACTGCTCTTTTTTGATCTTGTAAGGCTCCCGCTACAATTTCAGCAGCTGACGCTGATCCATTATTGATTAAAACAATTAAAGGTTTACCCTTAATTCGGTCTCCTTTTTTAGCAAAAAATTTTCTATTTTCTCTACTTTTTCTTCCTCTAGTAGAAACAATTTCTCCATCATCGAGGAAGAAGTCAGAAATTCTAACAGCTTGGGACAAAAGACCTCCGGGATTATTTCTTAAATCAAGAATATATCCCACTAATTTATTGTTTTTTTCTAATTTTGAAATTTCCNCTTTTAATTGATTGCTACTGTTTTCATTAAAGGCTCTTAATCTAAGGTAGCCTATTTCATTATCAATTAACTTAGAAATTACTGATTTTATTTCAATAATTTCTCTANTGATTGTAAAAATTTTTGCTTTTTTTAAACCTTTCCTTCTTATCGTTATTTCAATAGGTGAACCTACNGGTCCTCTCATTAAATTCACAGCCTCCATAAGTGTTTTTCCTTGAACCTGTTCACCATTTATTCTGACAATATAATCTCCAGCTTTTACACCAACTCTTGCTGCCGGCGTATCATCTATTGGCGAAATGACTTTAACAACTCCACCTTCCATACTTACTTCTATTCCTAAACCTCCGAATTCACCGCTTGTTTCAGTCTGCATCTCTTCAAAAATTTTTGGGTTCATGTAAGCTGAGTACGGATCTAAAGATTGCAGAATCCCATTAATTGCAAAGTCCATTACTTCTGCCTGATCTATTTCATCGACATATTCGTCTTGCACTTTTTCTAGAACTTCACCTAAAAGATCAATTTTTTCGTACAGTTTATCTATGTTTTTTGAGTAAGCTATATTGAAAATATTTAATAATATTAGGGTTATGATGATTAAAATATATTTTAAGTTAAAATTTTCTTTCATATCGTTAATCTTTCTTTTGGCATTAATTCAGACCACATTCTTTCTAAATCATAAAATTTTCTTTTTTCAGGGTGAAAAATATGAATAATAATATCTATTGCATCTATAAGTTTCCACTCACTACTACTACGTCCTTCTAAACGACAGTTTTTGACACCTTTTTTTTTAAGTTTTTCTAACAATATTTCCGATATTGCTTGTATGTGTCTTGATGAATTACCGCTTGCGATAATCATAAAATCAGCAATTGAGGTTTTACCTTTTAGATTTATTGATTTTACCTCTACTGCTTTATTATCGTGTAAGATTTGTTCTATTTCTTTTCTCAGTTGATCAATTTCTTTAAATTGCATTTAAATTCATGTTATCAAAATTTTCTAATTAATGAAGATGAAATATTCATCTTTTTAGNATTTATATACATCCAATCNNTTTTTTTAAGNTTTTTTGATGCAATGGAATTAAGAGCTNTAATTGAGTAATTGGGTCTGGCAAAGACAATTATTTTTGCAAGTTCTGGAATTTTTTCCCACTTATTCCACTTATGAAATTTAATCAAATTATCAGCGCCAATTAAAAAAAATAATTTTATTTTTTTGTTTTTTTTTTTCAAAAAATTAAGTAAATCAAATGTATTTCTAGATTTGATTTTATCATCTAGATATTCTACAAAAATTTTTTTTTGACTTTTAGTCATGTCTTTTGACAGACTCATTCTTGTTTTTGTACTTAAATAAGGTTTTTTTTTTAGTGGATTTTGTTTTGTAATTACCCATATTACGGCATCCAGTCTAAGTTTTTTTAAAGCAATTTTAGATATATGCAAATGACCTATGTGAGGTGGATCAAAAGTACCTCCCAAGATACCAATTTTATTGTAATTTTTTTTAAATAGTTTTTGCAAAAATTACTTCCTTATTTGTCCTTTTCCCTCCAAAATGTACTTGTAAGTGGTAAGTTGATCAAGACCAACAGGACCGCGGGGATGAAGTTTACCAGTTGATATACCAACCTCAGCACCAAAACCAAATTCTCCACCATCTGCAAACTGTGTAGAAGCATTATGTATGACTATGGAGCTATTGATATTTGATAGAAATTTTTTAGCTGTTTTTTTATTTTTTGTTACTATTGAGTCTGTGTGTAATGTGCCGTATTCATTAATGTGACTTATAGCTTCTTGAACTCCATTCACACTTTTTACAGAAATAGCAGGAGAAAGATATTCTGTTTTCCAATCTTTTTTTGATGCAATTTTCATTCTACCAGAAAAATTTTTTTTTATCGTTTTGTCCCCTATAATTTCACATCCAGAATTATTTAGATGATTTAATATAGGTTCGCAATGAGTTTTTAGGCATTTTTTATCTATCAATAAAGTTTCCGCCGCTCCACAAACACTCGTATTTCTCATTTTTGCGTTTTCAACAATTTTAATTGCCATATTTAAATCGGCTTCTCGATCGACATAAACATGGCATATGCCTTCAAGGTGTCCAATGGTTGGAACTACAGATTTTTTTTGAACTTTCTTGACTAAACTTTTTCCTCCTCTAGGAATAATTACATCAACATATTTTTTCATACCTGATAAAAGATAATCAACGTGATATCTATCTTTGCTTTCAATAAATTGAACACAATTTTCATCACATTTTTTCTTTTTAAGAGCTCTCCTGAAAAGTTCAGCTAATATTTTATTTGAGTAGAATGCTTCTGATCCTCCACGTAATATTACTGCGTTTCCAGTCTTAAAACACAAAACAGAAACATCAACAGTAACATTTGGTCTGCTTTCATAAATTACACCGATAACACCAATCGGTATGGACACTCTTTTTATAATTAAACCATTTGGTCTCTTCCAAGAAGATAAAGTTTTTCCTATAGGATCTTTAAATTTTATTATTTCTTCTATTGANTTTCTAATTTGTAAAATTTTTTTATTGCTCAATTTAAGTCTATCAATCATGTTATCTTTAATATTTTTAGATTTTGCATTAGACACATCTTTTTTGTTTGCTTTCAAAATTATTTGTGTATTGGTTTTTAAATATTGACTAAATTGTTTTAAAGCAGAATTTCTCTTTTTAATATTTACGTTAGATAAATGAAGGGAAGCAAGTTTTGCTTTTTCACCTAATTTTTCCATATATAAATTTCGAGACATTTTTACACCCTTACTAAATCGTCTTTGTGAATAATTTCTTCTCTACTAGAATAGCCCAGTAAATTTTTTATTTTACTGGTGTGAGAACCTTTTATTTTTTCAATCTCGAGTGAAGAGAATGAAATTAAGCCTCTACCACATTCAACATTATTTTGATCTTTAATCAAAACATGATCACCCTTTTCAAAAGTTCCATTAATTTTTTTAACTCCAACTGGCAACAAACTTTTTCCATTACTAATTGCTTTTAAGGCACCATCATCAATAATTACTTCACCTTTCGGAGCAATCGATCCTATGATCCACTGTTTTCTAGCATCAAGTTTTGAAACTTTTGGNATAAACCAGGTNCATCTTTGNTTTTGANTCATTTTTTTTATTGGATTAATATAATTTCCATTAGCGATAGCCATGTAGCATCCTGCCAATTGACAGATTTTTGCTGCTTCAATTTTTGTTTTCATTCCACCTGATCCATAAAAATTTTCTGTTTTGTTTGCATATTTTTTTATGCTTTCATCTATTTCTTTTACGGTCTTTATTAATTTTGCTTTCTCATTTTTTTTGGGGTTATCGGTATACAGACCATCTACATCTGATAGTAAAATTAAACAGTCAGCGCTAATTATTTGAGCTACTCTGGAAGCAAGCCTGTCATTATCTCCATATTTAATTTCGGTTGTAGCGGTAGTATCGTTTTCGTTGACAATCGGAACTATTTTCATTGCTAACAAATTATCAATTGTTCTTTTTGCATTTATTGCTCTTCTCCTTTGTTCTGTGTCATCTAAAGTGAGTAATATTTGAGAAATTTTTATTCTACTTTTTTCAAATGTTTTTTTATAAAAATCCATTAATTCGATTTGGCCAATTGAAGCTACTGCTTGACTTTTATCTATTTTTAAACCCTTTTTTTGGATTCCAAGATATTCGCAGCCAAGCGCAATGGCTCCTGATGAAACAATCACTACTTGTTTTTTTTTCTTTATAAGAAGCTTAACGTCTTGAACAAACCCTTTAAGCCAAGATTTTTTTGGCTTACCTTTTTTGTCGATCAAAATTGATGATCCGATTTTTATTACAATTTTTTTAGACTTATCAATGTACATAATTAACCAATATTTTTTTTATAGTTTTTAAGCCTTTATTTTTTAACGCAGATATTGTGTAAATGTTTTTTTTTAATTCTTTTTTAAAAGCATTTATTTTTTCGTTAATTTCTTCCTCGCTGAGCATATCAACTTTATTAAATACAATAATTTCTCTTTTTTTTATAAGCTTGTTGCTATATTTGGAAAGCTCTTTTCTAACTTTGTAATAACTTTCCAATACGTTTTTATTAGTAATATCAATTAAATGAAGAATATTTTTGCATCTTTCTATGTGTCTCAAAAATTTATCTCCCAAACCTATCCCTTCATGAGCTCCTTCAATGAGGCCGGGTATATCGGCTAAAGTTACTTCTTTGTTATTATAATTAGCAACGCCAAGATTTGGATTAATTGTAGTAAATGGATAATTAGCAATTTTTGGTTTGGCGCTTGTTAGTACCGACAGCAAGCTGGATTTTCCTGAATTAGGCATGCCGACTATGCCAATATCTGCAATAACTTTAAGTTGTAACCAGATCCAAAAACTTTCACCCTTGTTTCCATCTGTTTTTTTTCTTGGTGCTCGATTTGTGGAACTTTTAAATCTTACATTTCCCAAGCCACCCTTGCCTCCATTTGCCACAAATATCTTTTGATCCGATTTGGTGAAATCATCAATTAAAGTGTTATTATCTTCTTCAAAAATTTGTGTTCCCATTGGAACTTTTAAAATTAAATCTTTTCCACTTTTTCCAGTTTTTTTCTTTCCCTTTCCATCTTGTCCTTTTTCAGCTTTAAAGTGTTGTTGATACCTGAAATCAATAAGTGTATTTAAATTTCTTTCAGCTACGAAAACTATCGAACCTCCACTTCCACCATCTCCACCGTCAGGCCCACCGAATTCTACAAATTTTTCTCTACGAAAACTTGCAGAGCCGGATCCACCATCTCCTGCTTTTACATATATTTTTGCTTGATCTAAAAATTTCATAGCGCAACAACAATTAATTAAATATTGAAGTTATTAGAAATTAGCTGGGGATAACAGATACAAATGTTCTGTTTAGTTTTTGAGTTTTGAATTGAACTTTTCCTTTGACTAAAGAGAATATAGTATGATCTTTACCAATACCTACATGGTCACCAGGATGTATTCTTGTGCCTCTTTGTCTAACTATTATATTTCCCGGCAACACTAATTGACCACCATATCTTTTCACACCTAGGCGTCGTCCTGCACTATCACGTCCGTTCCTTGATGATCCACCTGCTTTTTTTGTTGCCATGTTTTAATACCTCACTTTAATTCTATCATTTTTTTTTAGTTGTTAAAGGTTTCTTTTTACTTGCTATTTTTTTCTTACCCACATCACTTTTTTTCACCTTTAATTTTAGTTTTTCTTGAGCAAATTCCAATCTTTTTTTCTCTTGTTCATCATATTGTTTAGCGGCTTTCTCTTGNAATTTTCTTGTTTCATCTGCTTTTACTTTTCTTGNAGATTCTTCTTTAGTCTCAATTTTTTTTAATGTTTTTTTGATTTTTTTATGNTCTTCTATTTTAGTTTTTTTTGCCTCAAACTCCTGCTCATTTCTTGTACGATCAGCTTTTACTATTTCTTTTGTTATTTGTTTTTGCGGTCCAGCTTGAGAGATTAATTTTCCATTTTTTGAAAAAATTTTTGTTATTCTAATAAGGGAAATCGGTTGTCTATGACCATATTTTTTTCTTGAATTTTTTCTTCTTCGTTTTTTAAAAACTAATATGGTTTTATTTTTTATATTTTTTAAAATAGTTGCTTCAACTTTTGCGCCTTGTATATTTGGGTTGCCAATTTCAGTGGTTTTATCATCATTCAAAAACAGAACGTTTTTGAATTCTACAGTTTTGCCTTCTTCATTATTAAGTCTTTCGATCTTAAGAATTTCACTTGCTGAAACCTTATATTGCTTGCCACCTGTTTGAATAACTGCGAAAGACATTGGTTTAATTTCATATTTGGAAATATGGGCAATATAACTTGCTAACTTATCATGTCAAGTTATAACAGCGATTAAAAACTGTCTTTTAAATCTCTGACTTTCTTGAAAACTTTAAAATCCTCTTGGTTTTTCATATTTAATTTAATTTTCAGGTCATTTTGATCACATCTTAGAAAAATGTTGGATTTTAACTCTTCTTCTAGGATGGTTGGTAGTGTTGGTAGATTGTTAGATCTTAATTTTTTTATTTTTTCAAATTTTTTTTTGAGATCAATATTGTCACTATCATATTTCATACAAAACTCTGCATTTTTATAGGTATATTCATGACCACAATAAATTTTTGTATCTCTAGGAAGTTTTTTTATTTTATTTAATGATGTTAGCATTTGTTTGTGATCGCCTTCAAAGATTCTTCCACATCCAAGAGAAAATAACGTATCTCCTGTAAAGGCAATTTGTTCGTTTTCAAAAAAAAAAACATATATGACCTAAAGTATGACCCGGAATATGTAATATTTTGACTGATGACTTTCCAAAGGTCCATTTCACATTATCTTCAAGGGCTATATCAATACCGGGGATGCGATTTTTGTCACCAGCGAAACCAATTACTTTGGCATTATATAATTTTTTTAGTTCAATATTTCCCCCTATATGATCATAATGATGATGCGTATTTAATATATAATCTAGTTTTAAATTTTGTTTTTTAAGAAAATCAATAACTGGCGAAGCTTCTGACGGATCAACTACAGCTACTGCTTTAGAAATATTATCGTTAATGATATATGCATAATTATCTACTAAACAAGGTATAGGAATTACTTGCATAATTAACTATTGTATAAGAAATATTCCAAGTTGTGAAAGCATGTTCTTGTAAAACATATTTTTATTTGTAATTTCAGAAATTTTTTCATTTGTTAAACACAAAGATCTATTAATTTTAATATTTTTTTTATTACAAAAATTAACAAAATCTTGAATTGTGCACATATGTAAATTTGGAGTATTATACCATTCATTAGGTAAATTTTTGGTTATGGGCATTGTTCCCTTAAATAATAAATGAAGACGCACTTTCCAATATCCAAAATTAGGAATTGAAACAATCGTTTGTTTCCCAATTCTAAGCAATTGTTTTAAAACTTCTTCAGGAGTAAGAAAGGCCTGAAGTGTTTGACTTAGCACAGCATAATCAAATGATTTGTTGGGGAATTGGACTAATTCTTTTTCTGCATCGCCTTCAATAACCGAAAGACCTTTTGCAATACATTTTTGTACAAGATTCTTTTGAGGTTCTAGACCTCTAACATCATTCTGTTGATTGGACTTAAGGTATTGCATAAGCGTTCCGTCTCCACAACCAATATCTAACACTCTTTTATTGTTTTGAATTATTTGAGATATTACGTTAAATTCTTGTTTCATTATTAAATTCTTTATAATTGGAGTTAATAAATTCACCCAAAGTTTTTAAAAATTCGGGGATATCTAATAAAAATGAATCATGTCCTTTATCTGAATTGATTTCAACAAAACTCACATTGGCACCACTAGCATTTAAAGCAATAACAATTTCTTTATTTTCTTTTGTGGGATACAACCAATCTGACGAAAAAGAAATAACACAAAATTTTGTTTTTGTTTTTTTAAATGCATTAGCAAGATTTCCATTAAATTGTTTTGTCAAATCAAAATAATCCATAGCTCGAGTGATATATAAATAGCTATTTGCATCAAATCGATCGACAAAAACTGAACCCTGATGTCTTAGGTAACTTTCTATTTGAAAATCAGCATCAAAACTAAATTTAAGATTACCTTTTACTTGTAATTTTCTTCCAAATTTTTCTTGTAGACCCTTATCTGATAAATAAGTTATATGTGCTGCCATTCTTGCCACAGCTAAACCCTTATCTGGAGACAAATTTGTTTTAAAATAATTTCCTTTATTCCAGTTAGGATCAGCCATGATTGCTTGTCGCCCAAGTTCATTTAATGCAATATTTTGTGCTGAGTGACTTGCGCTACATGCTATTGGAATAGCAGAATATGTTTTATCAGGATATAAGGAGGCAAATTGTAGAACTTGCATACCCCCCATTGATCCACCTGTGACAGAAAGTAGTTTATTAATACCTAAATGTTCTAATAAGTAAATTTGAGCTTTAACCATGTCTTTGATTGTAATTACAGGAAATGTAGTAGCAAATAATTCATTAGTTTCTGGATTTATTTCTTTTGGTCCAAAACTTCCCATGCATCCACCCAAAACGTTTACACAAATGACAAAAAATTTATCAGTATCAATTGCCTTTCCAGGACCTACAGCAGTTGTCCACCATCCTTTTTTTTTGGTAATTGGATTGATATTGGTAACAAACTGATCTCCACTTAAAGCATGGAATACAAGTATTGCATTGGTCTTACTTTTATTCAAAGTTCCATATGTTTCATAAGCTAAAGGAAAATCTTTAATCGTTTTTCCGCAATCAAGCTCAAGAGATTGATCAATAATTAATTTTTTTATGTTTTTAGTTTCTTTATTCATATCAAATAAAAAAAAAGCCCAGCTAAACTGGGCAAAAAAACCTTTTTTAGCTGTTTTTTTTAAGCGCTCGCAATTCAAGTTAAATCAGCGCCGCCTTTTTGTACTAAAAAGTACATCTATTGTCAATTTAGGTTGTATTTATTTTGCCACAAAGCCCCGTATATAGTATTTACCGATACAACTTATATATTATTTTGAATTATGACTTTGCCAAAACCGATAAAAATAGATGTCGAAAGGTATGTGGGAGGATTATCTCAACTAAAAAAAATTGATAATCCAATCAAATTATCTGCAAATGAATCTGCTTTAGGACCAAGCCCGAAAGCAATCGAGGCATTTGAAAGAGATAAAGATAAAATTTTTAAGTATCCAGAATCTGACTCAAATTCTTTAAGAGATGTTTTATCTAGTAAATTTAACATTGATTCAAAAAGAATTATTTGTGGAGCTGGATCAGATCAGATATTTGATTTGACGTGCCAATTATTTTTGGAACCAGAAGATGAGGTTATTGTTACGAAATTTGGATTTATCATGCACAGGATATACGCATCCCTTCATAAGGCTAAGGTGTTATTAGCTAAGGAAAAAAACTTTAAAGCATCAGTTGATGAAATATTAAAAAAGGTTACCGATAAAACCAAAATAGTATTTATTGCTAATCCGAATAATCCAACAGGGACTTATTTATCTGAAAATGAAATGCTTAAATTAAGAAAAAAACTTAGAAATGACATATTACTAGTAGTTGATGATGCATACTTTGAATTTTTAAACAAAGATGATTTTACTTCTGGATTAGATCTTTTTAAGGATCACGCGAACGTTTTAATTACCAGAACTTTTTCTAAGATTTACGGTCTTGCTGGTTTAAGATTGGGCTGGGGTTATTCGTCTAAAGAAATTATTGA
>JAESSC010000062.1 GCA_016764285.1 Pelagibacteraceae bacterium | reverse complement strand
CTTCAAATGGACATGAAGTTTTGATTGAGAATAACAGCGGATTTGAAGCTGGTTTTGACAATGATCTATATGAAAAAGCTGGTGCAAAAATTGTTGGTCAGGCTATAGATATTTTTAATGACTCAGAAATTATCGTAAAGGTAAAAGAGCCACTGGATAGTGAAATTGCAATGATTAAGGAAAATCAGGTTGTCTTTACTTATCTACACTTAGCAGCAGCAAAAGAACTAACAGAAGGTTTGATAAAATCTAAATCGGTCTGTATTGCTTATGAAACGGTGACTGATAATAATGGCAAATTGCCTTTATTAGCACCAATGAGTGCTGTGGCAGGACGAATGTCAATTCAAGCTGGAGCNCATTCTTTAGAAAAGACACAAAAAGGTAGAGGTCTATTATTGGGTGGCGCACCCGGGGTAGATCCAGCAACTGTAGTTATTCTTGGAGGGGGTGTTGTAGGAGAAAATGCAGCNTTGATTGCAANTGGAATGAAATCCAACGTATATATCGTCGACAAATCAACTCAACGACTAGAACAACTAAAAGGAATTTTTAGAGATAAAATAGTTNCAATCCAAAGTGATAAAGNTGATTTGAAAAAATTAATTTCCGAATGTGACTTACTAATTGGTGGAGTTTTGATACCAGGTGCAGAAGCTCCAAAGTTAGTCACGAAAGATATGTTAAAAATTATGAAAAGAGGTTCAGTTATTGTTGATGTTGCAATTGATCAAGGTGGTTGTGTAGAAACCAGCAAACCCACTACCCATGCAAATCCAACTTATATTGTAGATAATATCGTTCACTATTGTGTGACGAATATGCCTGGGGGCGTTCCAAGAACTTCAACGCTTGCTTTAAATAAAGCTACACTTCCTTTTCTAGCTAAATTAGCTAACAAAGGTTGTGTAAATGCTCTAAAGGAAGACAAAAATTTTCTAGCAGGGTTAAATATTTTTAAGGGCCAAGTAACATATAAAGCGGTAGCTGATGTCTTCGGACATAAATATGTTTCTCCTAGCGAAGCGTTAACAAATTAATTAATATATTTTAAATGAAAAAAGAGTTACCAAGTGGCGCTAAAGNTGTAATTATTGGCGGGGGTATAGCTGGATGTTCTGTTGCCTATCATTTAGCTAAATTTGGTTGGAAGGATGTAGTTCTTTTAGAGAGAGATCAACTTACATCAGGGACCACTTGGCACGCAGCTGGTTTAGTTAGCCAGTTAGGTGCCACTGCTACAATTACTAAACTTAGAAAGTATTCATTAGATCTTTATAAAGANTTAGAAAAAAAAACGGAACTATCAAGTGGATTAAAGCTACATGGAGCTATATCTATCGCTACAACAAAATCTAGATTACAAGAACTTTTAAGACAAGCAACAACCGCACAATTATTTGATGTAGGGGTTGAGGTTTTGGATATCAAAAAAATTAAAGAACTTTACCCAATAATAAACGAAGAAAATATTGTTGGAGGTATTTATATGCCGCTAGATGGACAGGCAGATCCTGTGGGAGTGACGAATGTTTTGGCAAAGGCCGCAAAAATGGAAGGAGCCAAAATCATTGAAAAATGTCCAGTTGATAAAATTTTAACAAAAAATGGAAGAATTGCAGGTGTTAAAACAAGCAAAGGAGTAATTGATTGTGAATATATAGTTCTTACTGCAGGTATGTGGTCTAGACAAATAGCTGAGGATATTGGAGTGAGTGTTCCTTTGTATCCTAATGAGCATTTTTATATTCTGACTGAACCTATAAAAGATTTACCCAAAAAACTGCCTGTCTTGCGNGATTTTGATGCNTGTTTGTATTTAAAAGAGGATGCTGGAAAATTGTTAGTGGGNATATTTGAACCTAATGCAAAACCTGCATTTAAAAATTTAGATAAAATTCCTAATGATTTTTCATTTGGTGAATTTCCTGAAGATTTTGAACATTTCGAACCTTACTTATCAGCTTCAATAAAAAGATTGCCTTTATTGGAAAAAACAGGAATTAGAAAGTTTTTTGTTGGACCTGAATCTTTTACACCAGATACAAGTTATCTTTTGGGAGAGGTACCTGAAGTTAGGAATTTTTATGTTTGTTGTGGTTTTAATAGCATAGGAATAGCAAGCGCAGGAGGAGCGGGGAGAGCTACTGCAGAATGGATGATGAATGGTCACATTAATGAGGATTTGTTTAGTGCGGATATTAGAAGATTTGAAAAATTTAATTCATCTAAAAAATTTATTATGGAAAGAGTGACCGAAACTCTTGGAGATTTATATGGAATGCATTGGCCTTACAAGCAACATAAAACATCAAGAAATCAAAAATTACTTCCATACCATGAAGAATTAAAAAAGGCAGGAGCATGTTTTGGCGCTGTNGCCGGTTATGAACGTCCTATGTGGTTTATAAGAAACGGGGCTGAAGCAAAATATGAATACAGTTTTAATTATCAAAATTGGTATCCATCTGTTGAATATGAAACGATTAACACGAGAAAAAATATTGGTTTATTTGATTTAACTCCATTTTCTAAGTTTGAATTAAAAGGTCCTAAAGCTCACGTAGAGCTACAATGTATTTGTACCGCTAATATTAAAAATGAAAAAGGCAGAACAAGTTATACTCAAATGTTGAATAAAGATGGTGGGATTGAGTCAGATTTAACTGTTGTTTGTTTAGATCAAAATTATTTTAGAGTTGTAAGTTCGGCTGCTGTTCGAGAACATGACAAGCATCATATTCTTAAACATTTAGATTCAAACGTTGAATTTAAAGATGTTACNGAAGATTANGCTTGTCTNGGTGTGTTTGGTCCCAAAAGTAGAAATCTGATGACTGATATTGCTGGAAAATATTTCGAAACAAAGGATTTTNCTTTTGCNACAGGNAAAAATATAAAAGTTTTAAACATAAACTTATGGGTACAAAGATTATCTTATGTAGGAGAATTAGGATGGGANCTCTATATACCAACAAAAGATGCAAAAACCATTTACAATAAAATAATTAAAGATGGAGCAAAATATCAGATTTGTCATGCAGGCGTTCATGCCATGGATACCTTGAGAATGGAAAAGGGATACTTGCACTGGGGTCATGATATCACTCCTGAAGAAAATCAATATGAAGCTGGATTAGGTTTTGCAATTAGTTATAAAAAAAATGTAGATTTCATTGGCAAAGACGCACTTCTTAAAATCAAGGACCAAAAACNTAAAAANAAACTTGTCATCTTAAGNCTAAAAGAAAATAGACCTGGATTTCCTTTATTACTTCACGATGAACCCATATTAAGTGATGGCAAAATTATTGGGAGAACAACATCAGGCAATTATTCGTTTAATTTTAAAAAAAATATGGCCTTTGGTTACGTGAACTCAGAACAAAACCTAAATGGGAGAGATATAGAAATTGAAGTAGAAAAAACAAAATATAAAGCTATCATAGAATCTAAACCACTTCACGATCCTGATAACAGAATTATAAAGAACTAAAATCGCCCTGAGTATTAAAGCCCTTAGTTATGCTTTGATCATTAATCTCTAAGTTTAATATTTTATCTTTGTTTAATTCCAATATTTTTTTGGCTCCAACATCACCTGTGATATCCATGACTTTTTCTTTCATTGATTTATCAAATAGAACAGGGTTTCCTTGTTGACCATTATAGGTGGGCACAATTATATTTTTTTGATTTCTAGATTTAATTAATTGATTGTAAATATTTGAATTTACCATAGGCATATCTCCCAAGCATATGAAGAAAGCTTCAGTTTTTTCAGACAAATTATTTAGTCCTGTTTTAATAGAAGAGGCCATTCCACTTTCAAAATCTTTATTAAAAACAACTTTTATCTTCTTATTTTTATCAATAAGTTTTTCAATGATTTCTTTTTGGTAACCAAGAACAACAATCAATTCATCAATAGAACTAGCTAAAATATTTTTTACTGAGTGTTTTATTAAAGGAGTACCTTGGATTTCTTTGGTTAATTTATTTTCACCATCCATTCTCTTAGATTGACCAGCGGCTAGTAAAATAGCTGAAATCATTATTTTTTGTAAACTTCTGAAACTAACTGAGCAATAATTGATAAAGCAATTTCAGGAGCTGATCTGCCACCTAATTTAATGCCAATAGGTCCAAAAATTTTATTGATTTGTTTATCAGTAAATCCAGCCTCTTTAAGTCTTGCACATCTATTAATGTGAGTTTTTTTACTTCCAAGCGCACCTAT
>JAESSC010000061.1 GCA_016764285.1 Pelagibacteraceae bacterium | reverse complement strand
ATATTCGGAAGAACATATAATTATAATGGGAATAAATACTAAAAAAATAATAAATAATTCTTCAAAAATATATAATTCAATGGTTATTTTGGATAATAAATTAAATTTAATTAGTGAATATAACAAAATTAACTTAGTTCCATTTGGTGAATTTTTACCTTTTGAAAAATTTTTTAAAAAACTTGGATTAAAAAAAATTAGTTATGGCTATGAGTCATTTAGCGCAGGAAATGATCGACAACTAATATCTCTAAATGACAAAAATTTTAATTTTATTCCCTTAATATGCTATGAAATAATTTATTCTGGAAAAGTTAATTTAAAATCAGATAAAACCAATTTTATTATTAATATTTCTGAAGATGGATGGTTTGGGGATTCTATAGGACTCCATCAGCATTTTTCACATACTATTTTTAGAGCTATTGAAGAAGGTAAAAATATCATAAGATCGGCTAATAATGGCATTTCTGCATATATTGATAGTGATGGAATTGTAATTTCAAAGCTTGAGTCAACTAAAAAGGGAGTAATCGAAATAAATAAATATAAGAAAATTAATGAGACTCTTTTTTCAAAATTTGGTAACAAGATATTTTTTTATGTTTTATTATTTTATATTAGTTTAATTTTTTTTCTAAAAAAATGGGAAATTAAATGATAAAAGACTATTTATTTACTAGCGAGTCAGTTTCAGAAGGACATCCAGATAAAGTTTGTGACAGAATTTCAGATATGGTTGTTGATACTTATTTAGGATTAGAACCCCAAGCTAGGGTTGCTTGTGAAACCTTAGCGACAACTAATAAAGTAGTTTTAGTAGGCGAAACCAGAGGTCCTGAAATAAAAAATGATGAATTAATTTCAAAAGTAAGAGATTGCATAAAAGATATTGGATATGAACAAAAAGGATTTCACTGGAAAAATGCTAGTATAGATACTTTTTTACATTCACAGTCCTCTGACATTGCAATGGGAGTTGATGCCTCTGGAAACAAGGATGAAGGAGCAGGAGACCAAGGAATAATGTTTGGTTATGCATGTAATGAAACAGATGTTTTAATGCCTGCACCAATTCACTACTCACATAAAATTCTCAGGCTAATGGCTGAAGATAGAAAATCAGGTAAATTAAAAAATATTGAACCAGATTCAAAAAGTCAAATTACAGTAGAATATAAAGATGGTAAACCAGTGTCGGTTAAATCTGTTGTTATATCAACACAACATTCACCAGATGTAGATCAATCTCAAGTTAGAGAATTAGTAAAACCATATATAGAAAAATCTATCCCAAAAAATCTTATAAATGGAATAGATGATAGTGAAATTTACGTTAATCCAACAGGCAACTTTGTTATTGGCGGTCCAGATGGTGATAGCGGATTAACAGGTAGAAAAATTGTTGTTGATACATACGGTGGTGCCGCACCACATGGTGGAGGAGCATTTTCTGGCAAGGATCCAACTAAAGTCGATAGATCAGCAGCTTATGCTTCAAGGTATTTGGCTAAAAATGTTGTTGCTTCTAAAATTGCTGACAAATGTTTAATTCAGCTAGCTTATGCAATAGGGGTTTCAAAACCACTTTCAATGTATGTTGATCTTTTTAGTAATGATGAAGAAAAGAATCGATATGTTGAAAAATTAATTAATGAAAACTTTGATTTAAGTCCAAGAGGAATAAGAGAAATGTTAGGATTAAATAAACCTATTTACGAAAAAACAGCCGCTTATGGTCATTTTGGAAGAGATCCAGAGTCTGATGGTGCTTTTTCTTGGGAAAAAACTGATAAAATCCATATTTTTAGTAAGTAAATAAGTTGAAAATGTAAAAAAAACACCTATATTTCAGTTACATTGTTGAAATTTCAAAATGGGCCTCGGCCCATTTTTTTTTGGAGTGAAGAAAAATGTTAAATAGAAGAGCAGATAAACTTGAATTATTGAGAATAGCTGAAGCGGTAGCTTTAGAGAAATCAATTGATAAAGAATTAATCATAGATTCCATAGAAAGCGGAATTGCAAAAGCTGCAAAATCAAAATTTGGATCTGAAAATGATATTAAAGTTTTGATTAATAGAGATAATGGAGATATTGGAATTTTTAGAAAATTAACAATTGTTGAAAAACCAGAAAATACAAATCTAGAAATAAGTTTAGATGAAGCAACAGTATTAAATGAAGAAAACAAAAGTAAAAAAATTGGTGATGAAGTTTTACAACCGTTACCCTCTTTTGATTTTGGGAGAATTGCTGCACAAACAGCAAAACAAGTTATTAGCCATAATGTAAGAGAAGCAGAGAGAGAAAGACAATACAATGACTTTATTGATAAAAAGGATACAATTTTAAGTGGAATAGTTAAGAGATTAGAATTTGGCAATATAATAGTTGATCTTGGAAAGGCTGAGGGAATTATTCAAAAAAACGAAATGATTCCTAGAGAAAACATTAAAGCTGGAGATAGAGTAAAAGCTTACTGTCTTGATGTCAGAAGGGAACCAAGAGGTCAACAAATTTTTCTTTCTAGAGCACATCCAAAATTTATGGAAAAATTATTTATACAAGAGGTACCCGAAATTTACGATGGATTGATAGAAATAAAATCATCAGCACGAGATCCTGGTAGTAGAGGTAAAATATGTGTTAAAGCTATCGATACATCTTTGGATCCGGTTGGAGCATGTGTTGGGATGAGAGGAAGTAGAGTACAAGCAGTAGTTAATGAATTACAAGGAGAAAAAATTGATATAGTAAGTTGGTCAGATGATCCTGCAGTAGTAGTATCAAATGCTTTATCGCCTGCAGAAATTCAAAGAGTTAATGTAGATAATGAAATAAAAAAATTAGATGTAATTCTTACTGAAGAAAATCTAAGTAAAGCAATTGGTAGAAGAGGACAGAATGTGAGATTAGCAACTAAACTTTTAAATTATGAAATCAACATAATGACAGACCAGGAAGATACTGAAAGAAGACAAATAGAATTTAAAGAAAAAACCGATAATTTTATTAAGAATCTAGAATTAGATGAAACTTTAGGTCAATTATTGGTTGCTGAAGGATTTTCTTCCATAGATGATATAAAAGACAGTTCAGTAGAAGGTTTAACAAAAATTGAAGGTATAGAAGAAGAAACAGCAAAAGAACTTATTGAAAGAGCAAAAGAATTTCATCAAAAAGATCAAGAGGAAATTTCAAAAAAAATTAAAGATCTTGGACTAGATAATGATTTAATTAATCATGAAGGTTTGACACCTGGAATGTTAGTTACTCTTGGTGAACAAAAGATTTTAACTCTTAATGATTTTGCAGACTTTGCTTCAGATGAACTTACAGGTGCTTATGATATAGTTAAAGGAGAAAGAGTTAAAATTAAAGGATGTTTAGAAGATTTTGCTTTGTCTAAAAAAGAAGCTGATGATTTAATTATGTCTGCCAGAGATAAAATTTATAAGAATTGAGAGATGATAAATGGAGAAAAAAAAAACAAAATTAACAATTTCTGGGAGTTCAACAAAAACCATAAGCAATATTGAGCTAGCAAAATCAAAAGGAAAAAATTCAGTTATAATCGAAAAGAAACTGGGCAGATTTGGAAATAAACCTCGCTTTCCAAAAAATAATAAACAAGAAACTTCTTTTAAATCAAAATCTTTTACAACTTCTAAAGCAACAGTATTTTCTAAACCATCTCCTACACCATCTAATCATTTTGAAAAAAGAAAATTGGCTGAACAACGTGCAACTAGAAGATTGAAAGGTGAACTTCCTCAAAAAGGTAAATTGGGTTCAAAAAAGCGTGAATTAAAATTAACTATATCTAGAGCTTTAAGTGATGAAGATACAGAGGCAAGAGGAAGAAGTTTAGCTTCATTAAGGAGAGCAAAACAAAAAGAAAATAGAGATTTAAAAAAAGAAGAAAATAAAGATCATTTAAAACCTGTAAAGAGGGACGTTAAAATACCAGAAGTAATTACCATTCGAGAATTAGCAAATAGAATGGCGGAACAATCAAGTAATATTATCAAACATCTTATGGGGATGGGAGTTACTGCAACCATTAATCATAGCATTAATGCAGATATAGCTGAATATTTGGTTCAAGAATTTGGTCACAATCCAATTAAAGAGCAAAAAGCTGAAGAAATTATAGAAAAAATAAAAGAAGTTAAAACAGAAAATTTAAAAAGTCGTCCGCCAATTGTTACTGTTATGGGTCATGTTGATCATGGAAAAACATCAGTATTAGATGTTCTAAGAAAATCAAATGTTGTTTCAGGAGAATTTGGAGGCATTACTCAACATATAGGAGCATATCAAATTAATTATAATTCTAATAAAATTACATTTATAGATACGCCTGGTCATGCTGCATTTACAGAAATGAGAGCCAGAGGTTCAAAGTTGACTGATATAGTTATTTTAGTAGTAGCTGCAGATGATGGAGTAAAACCGCAAACGGTAGAATCTATTAAACATGCAAAAGCAGCAAATGTTCCAATAGTGGTTGCAATTAATAAATGTGATTTACCAGATGCGGATCCCCAAAAAATAAAAAATCAATTACTTGAACATGAATTAATTGCTGAAGAACTATCAGGGGATACTTTAATGGTTGAAATTTCAGCAAAAACAAAACAGAATTTAGATAAATTAATCGAGTCAGTTTTACTTCAAGCTGAATTGTTAGACTTAAAAACAAATTATGATTCAAAAGCAACTGGAATAGTTTTAGAGTCTAAAATTGATGTTGGTAGAGGACCGATAGTAAATGTTATTATAACTTCTGGTACTTTAAAAAAAGGTAACTATTTTGTAAGTGGTTTAAAATGGGGAAAAGTTAGAGCAATAATTAATGATATAGGAAAAAACGTAAATGATGCTTATCCTGCTACTCCTACAGAAGTATTAGGCATCAATGGAGCTGCTAAAGCAGGGGATGACTTTGTAGTTTTAGAAAGCGAAAAAGAGGCAAAATCTCTTTGTGATGCAAGAGTTCAAGAAAAACAAGAAGGAAAGAATCCTTTAACTTTCGTCACACAAGATTCAGCATTTAAAGACAAAACATCAGAAGAGTTAAATATAATTATTAAATCTGATGTTCACGGGTCATCAGAGGCAATAAAAAATGCCATTTCTCAAATTAAACATGATGAAGTTAAGCCAAAAATAATATTATCTGATATTGGAATGGTAACTGAAACAGATGTTTCATTAACTAAAGCATCAAATGCAGTCCTCATTGCATTTAATGTTAAGCCAAGCAAAGAAGCAAAAATACTTGCAGAACAAGAAAAAATATCAATTCATTTTTATAATATAATTTATGAAGTATTAGATTTTATTAAAAATAAAATGTCAGACTTATTAACACCAGATGTTCAAGAAAAAACTATTGGATCAGCAGAAATTCTTGAAATATTTAAAGTTTCGAAAGTTGGCAAAGTTGCTGGGTCCAAGGTAATTGAAGGTGAAATATTGCAAGATTCAAATGCTCGAGTAATCAGAGATGGTACAATAGTATTTAATGGTAAAATAGGATCTATCTACAGAGAAAAAAATCAAGCAAAACAAGTTTCTGCTGGCTTGGAGTGTGGTATTACAATCAAAGATTTTAATGATTTTCAGGAAAAAGATATAATTGAAGTTTATAATTCAACAGTAACCAAGAGAAGTATTTAATATTATGAACAAACTTGGAAAACCAGTTACACAAAGACAATTAAAAGTAGGAGAAATGATAAAACAAGCTTTAGGAATGATTTTTTTAAGAGATGAAGCAAAGCTACCTAATCTTGAAACAAGAGAAATTACAGTTACAGAAGTAAGAATGAGCCGAGATCTTAAAACTGCGAAAACATTTGTATTACCTTTAGGTGGAAAAAATGCTCAAGAAGTAATCGATAAATTAAAAGAATTTTCATTTGTGGTTAGAAAAGTATTGTCAAAAAAAATAACAATAAAGTTTCTTCCCAAACTTCTATTTGTTAAGGACGAGTCATTTGATTACGCTGCAAAAATTGAAAACTTAATAAAACAAACACATAAATAAGGAAAAACATGACAAAAAAAGTAAAAGAATTAGCACTGCACGAAAAGGACACTGGATCTTCAGAAGTGCAAGTTGTTCAACTAACAAATAAAATTGAAAATTTATCCAAACATATAAAGAAATCCAAGAAGGATAAACATTCGTCTGTTGGTTTGCTAAAAGCAGTAAATAGAAGAAAAAAATTATTGGATTATTTGAAAAAAACTAAAATAGATTCATATAAAAACGTAATTGAAAAACTAAATTTAAGGAAATAAATGTTTAAAATATCAAAACAAGAAATAGAAGTTGACGGAAAAAAAATAATTTTAGAAACAGGAAAAATAGCAAGACAAGCAGATGGTGCAATTATTGCTACATGTGGAGAAACAGTAGTAATGGCAACAGCGGTGGGTGAAAAAAAAGTTAATCCAGAAATGGATTATTTTCCATTACAGGTAAATTATCAGGAAAAATATTATGCAGCGGGTAAAATTCCTGGTGGATATTTTAAAAGAGAAGCAAGACCAACAGAAGCTGAGACGTTAATTTCGCGATTAATAGACAGACCTATTAGACCTTTGTTTCCAGAAGAATTTAGAAATGAAGTGCAAGTTTTACCAACAGTACTTTCATATGATGGTGTAAATGAACCAGATGTATTATCTATAATTGCATGTTCAGCAGCACTAGCAATATCTGGAATGCCTTTTCAAGGACCAGTTGGAGCTTCAAGAGTTGGTTATATAGATGACAAGTATGTATTAAATCCATCTAAAGAAGAAATTGAAAAATCTAAATTAGATTTAGTAGTTGCTGGAACTAAAGATGCAGTTTTAATGGTAGAATCTGAAGCATCAGGTTTATCAGAAAAAGTAATGTTAGATGCAGTTAAATTTGGACATGAAAAATTTGTTCCAGTTATTGAAGCAATTGAAAAGTTAGTAAAAGATTGTGGCAAAGAACAGTGGGTTGTTGAAAAGAAAGATTTATCTGAATTAGAAAAGAAAATTTCAGATAGCTTTAAAAAAGACTTAACAAAAGCATTTTCTATTAAAGACAAACAAGAAAGATCCAATTTAATTGGTGAAATTACAACCAAATGTAAAGAAATGTTTGAAGGTGACGAAACTTATTCTGATTTAGATATTTCAATGACTTTAAAAAAAGTTGAAAAGAAAATTGTTAGAACTGACATCTTAAAAAACAAATCGAGAATTGATGGACGTTCATTAACTGATGTAAGACAAATTGATTGTCAAGTTGGTGTTTTACCAAGAACTCATGGATCGGCTTTGTTTACAAGGGGAGAGACACAAGCTTTAGTAACACTAACCTTAGGAACCTCAGAAGATGAACAAAGAGTTGAAAGCCTTGAGGGGTTAAAGAGAAATAGATTTATGCTTCACTATAACTTCCCTCCTTTTTCTGTTGGTGAAGTTGGTAGAATTGGTACTGGCAGAAGAGAAATCGGCCATGGCAAATTAGCTTGGAGAGCACTAAATTCATCATTGCCAGCACAAGAAAAATTTCCATATACTTACAGAATTGTATCTGAAATTACCGAGTCAAACGGATCTTCTTCAATGGCTACAGTTTGTGGCGCATCTTTAGCGTTAATGGATGCAGGTGTACCAATGAAAGATTCTGTAGCAGGTATAGCTATGGGATTAATTAAAGAAGGAGATGATTTTTCAGTTCTTTCAGATATTCTAGGTGACGAAGATCACTTAGGAGATATGGATTTTAAAGTAGCTGGTACTAAAGATGGCATTACTTCTTTACAAATGGATATTAAAATAACAGGAATAACCTTTGAAATAATGGACCAAGCATTATCACAAGCTAAAGATGGCAGAATTCATATCTTAGGTGAGATGGCAAAAGCTTTAACTGGCTCAAGAGATACAGTTTCTAAATATACTCCAAAAATAGAAACAGTTATGGTTGATAAAAAAGATATAGCAGCCGTAATTGGAAAAGGTGGAGCAACTATAAGAGAAATTGTTGAGCTATCGGGAGCAAAAGTAGATGTAAAAGACACAGGCGAAGTAACTGTAGCTGCTCCAGATGAAGAATCTAGACATAAAGCAATGAAAATGATCAAAGACATTATTGCTAAGCCTGAAATGAATAAAATTTATAAAGGTAAAGTAATTAAAATTATGGAATTTGGAGCTTTTGTAAATTTCTTAGGTAAACAAGATGGTCTAGTTCACATATCAGAACTTGCTCCTAAAAGAGTAGCTAAAGTTACCGATGTTGTTAAAGAAGGCGATGAAGTTACTGTTAAAGTAATTGGATTTGATAGAGGTAAAGTTAAATTATCTATCAAACAAGCTGTAGCCTAAGACATATTTTTTGGATTAGGCATTCCAACTTTATTGTAACCTGCNTCCACGTAATGTATTTCACCNGTAACTGCTCCANCAAGATCGCTTAATAGATATAAAGCTGAATTACCTATATCATCAATGTTTACATTTCTTTTTAATAAAGAATGATCCTCATTCCATTTGTATAAAAATTTTGCATCACCAATAGCTGATGCTGCCAATGTTTTTATTGGGCCAGCACTTATAGCATTTACTCTAATTTTCTTTTCACCCAGGTCTCTTGCTAGGTATTTTACACTTGTTTCTAAAGCAGATTTACAAACACCCATAACATTATAGTTTGGAATTACTTTTGTAGATTCATATGTAAGAGTAAGCATACTTCCGCCTTCTTTCATAATTTTGTAAGCTTCTTTAGCAATCTCTGTGAAAGAAAAGCAAGAGATCAACATACTTTTTAAGAAGTTTTCTCTAGTTGTATTTAAATATTCACCAGATAATTCAGATCTGTCAGAAAAAGCTATTGCATGTACTACAAAATCTATTTGATCCCATTTACTTTTTATATCTTCGAAAAGTTTTACTATTTCATTTTTATCTTCGACATTGCAGCTTAGGGTAATATTTGAATTTAATGACTCGGCTAAAGGAACTACTCTTTTTTTCAAAACATCCCCTAAATATGTAAAAGCCAATTCAGCTCCATTTTCAGCAAGTTTTTTCGATATGCCCCAAGCTATTGATCTTTCGTTTGCTACGCCCATGATCAAACCTTTTTTACCCTTCATCAAACTCATAAATTAAACTTTTTCAAATACTAAAGTTGCATTAGTTCCACCGAAGCCAAAACTATTAGACATTATAGCATTTAAATTAACATCTTTTTCAACATTTGTTACTATTGGAAATTTTTTAGCTTCTTCATCCATATCAGTAATGTTTGCTGAAGCAGAAATAAAATTATTTTTCATCATAATTAAGCTGTAAATAACTTCATGTACTGAAGTTGCTCCTAATGAGTGACCAGAAAGTGATTTTGTAGAACTTATTTTAGGTATTTCACCTTTAAATACTTCACCAATTGATTTAAGTTCTGTGATGTCTCCTACGGGAGTAGAAGTACCATGAGTATTAATATAATCGATCTTGTTTTTGCTTGTATTTAAGGCCATTTGCATACATCTAACAGCACCTTCTCCTGAAGGTGCAACCATGTCATAACCATCAGATGTGGCTCCATAACCAGTTATTTCAGCACAAATTTTAGCACCTCTTGCTTTTGCATGTTCATATTCTTCTAAAACCAAAACTCCACCACCACCTGATATTACAAATCCGTCTCTAGTTTTATCATAAGGTCTTGATGCTGAAACTGGATTATCATTATATTTTGATGATAAGGCAGTCATTGCATCAAACATTGCTGTTAATGCAAAATGAACTTCATCGCTTCCTCCAGCAAAAATAATTTTTTGTTTGCCTAGTTGTATTAACTCCATTGCATTTCCAATACAATGTCCACTAGTAGCGCATGCTGAGCTAATTGTATAATTTACACCTTTTATTTTAAAAGGAACTGCTAAAGTAGCTGAGGCAGTGCTAGCCATAGTTCTTGGAACAATAAAAGGTCCCATTTTTTTTGGATTTTTTTCTCGGGTTTTATCAGCTGCTAAAATAACATTTTTAATAGATGGACCACCTGAACCCATAATCATCCCACTTGAAATATTACTTACGTCACTTTCATCTAACCCAGAGTCTTTAATAGCTTCTTTCATAGCAATATAATTATAGGCTGAGCCATCACCCATAAACCTTAGGATTTTTCGATCAATATGGTCTTCAAGTTTAATATTTGGTTTACCGTGAATATTACTTTTAAGGTTATACTCTTTATATTCTTCACAGAATGTAATTCCTGATTTTGAATTAAGTAAAGATTGATAAACTTCTTCTTGATTATTACCTAAACAAGAAACAACACCAATACCTGTTATAACAACTCTTTTCATTATTTAAATAATCCTACTTTTAAATTTTCAGCTGAATATATTTTATTTCCATCAGCTTTAAGAATACCATTTGCCAGTCCTACAGTAGTATTTTCTTTTACAAGAATTTTTTTCATATCGATTTCGTAAGTAGCCATTTTAACATTTTTTAATACTTCTCCTGTAAATTTTACAGCATTAACACCTAAAGCTCTTCCTTTTCCAGGGTTTCCAAGCCAACCTAAATAAAAACCAACTAATTGCCACATTGCATCTAATCCTAAACAGCCTGGCATTACTGAGTCATCTTTAAAATGGCATTCAAAAAACCATAAGTTATCTTTTATGTCTAACTCGGCTTTAACAGAGCCTTTTTTAAAATTACCTGTGTTCTCACTAATTTCTGATATTCTGTCAAACATCAGCATTGGCGGAAGAGGTAGTTTAGCATTGCCTGGACCAAAAAGTTTACCATTTCCACAGCTAATAATCTCTTCGTAGCTATATGATGATTTTTTCTTCATAAATTTAGACCTTTAATACTTTATGTCACACAATTATAATATACAAATTGTTTGAAGTTGTTATAAATTTAGCAATAAAAAATGAGCAATAACAACATTTTTATTGAAAAATTAAGATCGTCAGGTTTAATATAAACAAAGCAAAGAATAATTATAATTTTTACTAAAATAAGATTTACATGAGTGAGCAATCAAAGTGTCCATTTACAGGTGCAGGAACACCTCCAAAGTTTCCAACTGGCAAGGGTACTTCAAATAGAGACTGGTGGCCAAATAGTTTAAATCTTAAAATTCTAAGTCAGCATTCTTCTTTAGTTGACCCTATGGACAGGAAATTTAATTATGCAAAAGAATTCAAAAAAATAAATTTTAAAGCATTAAAAAAAGACTTATATAAATTAATGACAGACTCCCAGGATTGGTGGCCTGCCGACTATGGTCATTATGGACCTTTGTTTATAAGATTGGCATGGCATGCCGCAGGAACATACAGAACTGGTGATGGACGTGGGGGTGCTGGGACTGGCAATCAAAGATTTGCTCCACTTAATAGTTGGCCTGATAACGTAAATCTTGATAAAGCAAGATTGCTACTTTGGCCTATCAAAAAAAAATATGGCAAAAAAATTTCATGGGCTGATCTCTTCATCCTAGTTGGAAACGTATCTTTGGAGTCAATGGGATTTAAAACTTTTGGATTTGGAGGAGGTCGAGAGGATATTTGGGAGCCTGAGGATGATATTTATTGGGGATCAGAAAAAGAATGGCTCGGTGTTAACCGCTACAGCGGCAAGCGAGATCTTGAAAATCCTTTAGGCGCAACTCATATGGGTTTGATTTACGTAAATCCACAAGGCCCTGATGCCAATCCAGACCCTCTTTTAGCTGCTCACGATATTCGTGAAACTTTTGGTCGTATGGCGATGAATGACTATGAAACAGTCGCCCTTATTGCTGGCGGGCATACTTTTGGAAAATCTCATGGTGCTGCCCCTGAATCACACAAAGGTCCAGAGCCAGAGGGTTCAAGAATTCAAGATCAAGCTACTGGTTGGAATAGTAATTATAAAAGTGGTAAGGGAGTTGATATTATCAGCAGTGGACTCGAGGGAGCTTGGACCATTAACCCGGTAAAGTGGGATAATGGTTATTTTGATTTATTATTTAAACATGATTGGGAACTGACAAAGAGTCCTGCAGGAGCTCATCANTGGAAACCAAAAAAAAANGGTNCTGATNTNAATGTTGTTCNTGATGCGCATGATCCNTCTAAAAAACATNCTCCTATGATGCTAACTACAGATCTTTCTTTAAGAATGGATCCTAAATANGGTCCAATTTCTAAAAATTTTCATGAAAACCCAGATGAGTTTGCNGATGCATTTGCAAGAGCTTGGTTTAAGCTTACGCACCGNGATATGGGACCTNGTGCTTGTTATTTGGGTGCAGAAGTTCCAAAAGAAGAACTAATTTGGCAAGATCCTATACCAAAAGTTAAATACAAACTTAAAAATAAAGATATTAATACTCTTAAAGCAAAAATATTAAAATCAGGACTTTCTATTTCCCAACTAGTCTCTACAGCTTGGGCTTCGGTGTCGACTTTTCGAGGTTCAGATAAGAGAGGTGGAGCTAATGGAGCACGAATTAGACTTGAACCACAAAAAGATTGGGAAGTAAATAATCCATCTGAATTATCTAAGGTTCTTAAAGCTTTAGAGAAGATACAAAAAGGTTTTAATACTAAAAGCAAAACGGTTTCACTAGCTGACCTGATTGTTTTAGGTGGTTGTGCAGCAATTGAAAATGCAGCTAAGAAAGCTGGTCACAAGGTAACAGTCCCATTTGCACCGGGTCGTGCGGATGCATCACAAGATCAAACAGATGTACATTCTTTTGGTTTACTTGAACCAAAAGCAGATGGATTTAGAAATTATATTATAAAAACATCTAATGGATCGGAAAATAAACCTACCATATCAGCTGAGGAAATGTTAGTTGATCGAGCGCAGCTAATGAAACTTACTGCGCCTGAAATGACAGTTCTGGTTGGCGGCATGCGTGTACTAAACACAAACTTCGATAAGTCTAAACATGGAGTATTCACAAAAAAATCAGAGACGCTTACAAATGATTTCTTCGTTAACTTGCTTAATATGAACACAACGTGGAAAGAAGTTTCTAAAAAAGAAGATTTATTCGAGGGACGAGATCGTAAAACAAATAAAGTCAAGTGGACTGGTACTCGTGTTGATCTTATATTTGGATCAAATTCTCAACTAAGAGCAATAGCAGAAGTTTATGCTTGTGAAGATTCTAAATCTAAGTTTCTTGCTGATTTTATATCTGCGTGGACAAAAGTGATGAATCTAGACCGTTTTGATCTAAAGTAAAATTTAAAAAATATAAAATTTGACATGTCTAGATTAAGAAGAGACTTAGATGGGATATTAAAGAAAAAAAATCAAAGAATCTTTAGCTAAAGATTTTATTTAATTTTTCCCCACAAAGAATTTTTGTAAATCCATCCATTAAAGTTACCAGAAGTAATTTTGCACCATTTCATTTTACATTTTTTTATCAAAACTAATCTTCCNACTTCAAGTTTAGCAATTGGTTTTGANTAAATGGTNGNNTTTTTATAAATAATAGAATTATTTTTAATATTNATNCCAGATTTTCTTCTCGAAAGTTGTGAAATATGTATCCAACCAGAGTTATTTTCAAAGTCTNTAATCTGCCTCCATGTTTCAGATTTATCAATAATAATAACTGGTAGATATTTTTTTTTGTAAACTAACTTAATTGGATATTCAAAAGATGGACCTTGTCGCAAATTAACTTCAATATTTTTTAAAGTTAAGAATTCTTTATTTTCGTTTGCATTAATGTTTGAAAAAAATAGCAAGAACGAAAAAAATAAAATNATAAAAATAAAATAATTATTTTTATTTTTTTTCATAACAATAACAATCAGAACGTTTATTTAATTTTACTTTTCTGAATGTAAGTTTTAAAGCGTCAATTATTAAAATATGACCACAAAGAGTATTCCCAATATTAAGGATTTCCTTTACTACTTCGTTTGCTTGAATGCTACCAACAATGCCTGCTAAAGGGCCTAGAACCCCCTCGTATTCACAATTATCAATATCAGGGTTTCTTGGCATTTTAGGAATAAAGCATCTAAGACAAGGAGACTTTTTTTTAGAAAAATTAAAAGTATAAATTTGACCATCAAACTTACTTATTGCTCCGGAAACCAAAATTTTTTTATTTTTTAAACAATAATCATTAATTAAAAAACGTGTTCTAAAATTATCACTTCCATCTACTATTAAATCAAATTTTTTTGCAATTTGATTTATATTTATTATTGTCAAATTCTTGTTAAAAGATTTAAGTTGTATATCTGGATTAATTTTTCTTAGTTTACTAATTGCTGCAGAGGATTTATTTTTATTAACATCATTAGTTTCAAAAATAATTTGGCGACTAAGATTAGATATTTTAACATTATCTTTATCAACAATTCCAATTTTACCTATACCTAATGCAGCCAAATAGATTGCAATAGGTGAGCCTAGTCCTCCAGCGCCAACAATTAAAACACTAGATTTCAAAAGTTTTTTTTGTCCGATTACACCAACTTTTTTTAAAATTATTTGTCGTGAATATCTATCTATTTGTTTTTTTGTAAATTCCATTAAGATTTTTTTATTTGCCTGTTGAGCCGAACCCACCTTTGCCTCTTACTGTTTTAGGAAGATTTTTAACCTCTTGAAGTTTACCCTTCACTACTGGGCATAAAATCATCTGAGCAACTCTATCGCCTGATTTTACCATAAATGATTTTTTACTTAAATTTATTAAAATAATTTTTATTTCGCCTCTATAATCTGAATCAACGGTACCTGGTGTATTTAAAATAGAAATACCTTTTTTTGCCGCTAAACCTGATCTTGGTCTTATTTGTATTTCATAATGTCTTGGAATCGCTACGGCAATACCAGTTGGAATCATTGCCGTTTTACCCGGATTAATAATTATTTTATTTTTAATATATGCCACAAGATCCATTCCTGAAGATCCAGAGGTTTTATAAGCTGGAAGTTTGATATTTTTATCAAACTTTTTAACTAATATTTTTACCATGTGTACTATTGGATAAAATTATTAATTATTTTTCTAGCTATTTTATTTGCTATATAGGATTTTAAATTTTTTTCAATTTTTTCAACTCTGTTGTTATCAATTATTGATACAGCATTATATTCAGAATTAAATCCAATTTCTGGTTTTGAAACATCATTTGCTATAATCCAATCACAATATTTTCTATTTTTTTTCTCCTTGGCAAATTTTAAGATATCATTNGTTTCTGCAGCAAAACCAACTACTAATCTAGGTCTTTGTGAATTATTTTTTGATAAAAATTCTAATATATCTATATTTCTTTTAAAATTTAAATTTAAAGTATTTTTTTTAATTTTTTTTGTTTCATATTTCTCAGGTTTAAAATCAGTTATTGCGGCTGCGCATACAGCTATATCTACAGGCAAAGCTTTTTTTGTTTCCATATACATTTGATCAGCAGATTCCACTCTTATAATATTTACATTTTTAGGTTTTTTTAATGTAGATGGTCCGGATATCAATGTTGTTTTAACACCAAATTTTGCCAATGAATTAGCAATTTCATATCCTTGTTTACCGCTTGAGTTATTTGTAATAAATCTAACAGGGTCTATATATTCTTTTGTTGGTCCTGCAGTAACAAGCGCTTTTAAATTTTTATTTTTTACAATATTTCGGTCAGAAAAATAATTTTTTATGAATTCATATATTTGGTCAGGCGATGACATTTTGCCCTCTCCATATTCTCCACACGCCATTTCACCAGTTGATGGTCCTACAGACAAATATCCAAAATCTAACAATTTATCGATATTATTTTGAGTAGATTTATGAAGCCACATTCTAACATTCATTGCTGGAGCTAATATTACTTGTTTGTTCGATGCCAATATTAGTGTTGATGCTAGATCATCTGCTCTTCCAGAAGCAAGTTTCGCAATGGAGTTTGCGGTAATTGGAGCAAATAAAATTATATCACACCATCTAGATAATGATATGTGATCCATTTCAGCTTCNTTCTCGCTATCAAAAATATCTTGGTAAACTTTATTTTGAGACAATGATGAAATTGATAAAGGAGTAACAAATTTTTTCCCAGATTCCGTTAGAACAACTTTTATTTCGCACTCTTGTTTTTTTAATAAACGAATTAAATCAAGAGATTTATATGCAGCAATTCCACCACCAATAATCAAAATAATTTTTTTGTTGTTAAGTAATTTATCCATAACTTTGTTATTTGAATACTATGAGAACAAAAATTACAAGTACTAAAACTCCTCCTAATATCTTGTTACGCATTAATTCTAGCTTTAATTCTTCTTCTCTTAAACTGCGATAAGCCAATGTGTTTGGATTAAATTTACCTTCTGCTATTAAAGTCATCACATCATTTGCTCTGTCCATAATAATAGGTAAATCTGGTAATCTCTTAAGTATTTCGGAGGTCTCATTTATGATTTCGCTTGCTTTATTAATTGGATCCTTAATTTCTTTTAGCCAGTTTTCTAGTATTGGTCTCGATATATTCCATATATTAGTATCAGGATCAAGTTTTCTAGCAACTCCCTCAACAACAACCATAGTTTTTTGTAAGAGTAATAACTGTATTTGAGTTTGCATATTAAATTTTTCAGTAATTTCAAAAAGATGACTTAATAGTTTACCGCCAGATATATTTTTGACAGATTGGCCAAAAATTGGTTCCCCTATTGAACGTAACGCTTGCGCAAATTCATCTTTTGAAACTTCTTTTGAAACTAATCCCGCTAAAAAATGTACTTCAGCTACTTTTTTGTAATCTCGTTTAATGAATCCATAAAGTATCTCAGCTAGATATTTTCTATTATTTTTATCTAGTCGACCCATTATTCCAAAATCAACTGGCATAATGTTACCATCTTTTGTTACAAATAAATTTCCTTGGTGCATATCTGCATGAAAGAAACCGTCTCTAACCGCATGTCTTAGAAAATGTTGAATGATATCTTTTGCTAGTTTTTTTATGTCAATATTTAATGATTTTAGATTTTCAATTTCTCTTATTGAAATTCCATTTATTTTATCTAAACATAGAACTCTTTTGCTTGTGTGGTTCCAATAAATTTTAGGAACCCTAAATCCAACATCATTTTTTGTATTTTCATAAAGTTCATTGGCTGCTGCAGCTTCAAATCTAAGATCCATTTCAACATTCGTGATTTCACGTAGCAGCTGCACAACTTCAATTAATTTTAATCTCTTTGTTTTTCTTATAAGATTTTGAACAATGTAAGCTAATAGCATTAAAGCATCTAATTCTTCGTTAAATATTTTTTCTATATTTGGTCGTAAAATTTTAATAGCAACTTCTTTTTTTTCGGTAGAATCATTAATTGTAGCAAAGTGCACTTGTGCAATAGAAGCAGCCGCTATTGAATCTGAAAAATTATTGATCTTATCAAAACTTTCTTTTCCAAGTTCTTTTCTTAATATATTTTTTGCCTCTTCTAATTGAAAAGAAGGCAATTTATCTTGAAGTTTTTCTAATTCTTTTGCAATATCTTCGCCAATTATATCAGGTCTGGTTGCCAAAAATTGTCCTAATTTTATAAAAGTAGTTCCCATACTTTGAAGTGCATTGCATAATTTTACTCCTGGAGACAAATTGTTATTATTTTTTTTGTCATTAAAACTGAAGCCAATTACGAAAAAAAGTATTTTGATTGTGATTGGGGGATTATAAATTTCATAAATAGATGAGATTGCGCCGGAAGTAGATAACTTTCTTCCAATTTTAAATAGCATAAATAATTTATTAAACATTTTTAAATTTTCCAAGCTGAATGAATAGCTACAATTCCACCGCTTAAATTTCTATAGGATACGTTTATAAAATTTTGTTTTTTAATTTGTTTAATAAATTTTTCCTGGGAATGAAATTTTTCGATACTATTAATTAAATACTCATATGGTTCTGATTTGCCCACTATAAATTTACCAATTTGAGGTATTGATTTTGAATAAGTTTTATAAAATCTATTTAAAATTTTGTTTTTTACTTTTGAAAATTCCAGGCATAAAAATCTACCACCAGGTTTAAGAACACGATAAGCTTCTTTAAGTGCATTATTTAAATTACTAACATTTCTAATACCGAAACTAATTGTGTAATAGTCAAAATGATTATTTTTAAATGGTAGTTTTTCAGCACTATTGCAGAACCTTTTAACGCTAGTATTTCCTTTAAATTTTCTTTTATTTAAATCAAGCATTCCTTTATTTTCGTCTACACAATACACGCAACCTTTATCATTAATCTTATTTAAATATAATTTTGCTATATCACCAGTACCAGAAGCTGCGTCAATTAATGTTGTATTTTTTTGTGGATTTAACCAATGGATAAAGTTTTTTTTCCAAATCCTATGAATACCTAAAGACATTAAATCATTCATAAGGTCATATTTATCAAAAACATCTTGAAAGACTTTTGTCACAAGTCTTTCATTGTTTTTATGATAGGTTTTCATTTAATTTAATAGATCATATGTTAAGTTTTTTCACAATATATATAATATACAAATGCCAGAACTTCCAGAAATAGAAATCGTAAAAAGATCTTTATTTAAAATGGTAAATAAAGCAAAAATTGTAAATGTGAAAATTAATAATAAAAATTTAAGATACAAAATACCTGACACGCTGTCCAAAAAATTAATTAATGAAAAGATATTAAAAATTTCAAGAAGATCTAAATATTTAATTTTTCATTTTAAAAATAAATTACTTTTAGTTCATTTTGGTATGAGTGGAAAATTTTTAATTGTTAGAAGTAAAGACAGCAAGATGTTTAAAACAAGTTTTTATTATGATTTAAATATATTAGCAAAACACAATCATATTTACTTTTTTTTAAATAATGGTTTGATATTAATTTATAATGATGTGAGAAGATTTGGTTTTTTTAAACTATTTGAAAATATAAAATTAAAAGAAATTATTTTTTTAAAAAAACTTGGTCCTGAACCTTTTAGCGTTTTATTTTGTATAAAATATGTACAAAAGTTTATTAAAAATAGAAAAAAAAATATTAAAAATTTATTAATGGATCAAACTTTTGTTAGTGGACTTGGTAATATTTATGCAAATGAAGCTTTATTTCTATCGAAAATTCATCCATTAAGGCAATGCAGTAATTTAGAAAGAAAGAGTATTAAGAATTTAATTTATAATATTAGAAGAGTTTTGAAAATTTCAATCAATCAAGGGGGTTCTTCAATTAAAGATTTCAAAAATGCATATGGTAAAAGTGGCAATTTTCAACAATTTTTTAATGTATATAAACAAGAAAATAAAAATTGTTCTCGTATTTCGTGCAAAGGAAAAGTAAAAAAATATCAGTATCCAATAGATCNTCTTTTTATTGTAACAGTTGTCAAAATTAATTGTTATTGACCGATATGAAGCAAAAAGATATATATTCACCTCTTTATGCCAACTACTAAATCTGCAANAAGACGCGTAAAAAGNACTAGATTTCAGACATCAGTCAATAGAATAAGGAAANGTAAATACAAAGCTGCTATTAAGCAAATGTCCAGTTATATTGCTNCAGGCAAGACAAAGGAAGCCCAAGACTTTTTACCAAAATTCCACTCACAATTGATNAAGATAGCAAAAACTGGTGTNATTAGGAAAGAAACAGTCTCAAGAAAAATTTCTAGGGCTACAAAAAAAATTCAAAANTTAAAAAAATAAATCAGTCAATTAAGGGTTGATAAATTTTTCNACATANCTTTATTTTTTGTCACANCTAAATAAAAAATAATTTTANAGAAAAAATCNAAATCTAGTTAAATGATATTTTAAGTTGCATCAACAAGNCCTAGAGTAATTTTTTTGCNACTTGTGATTTAGTTTATATTCAAATTAAAAAAAATATAATATGTAAAAAATTTACAATACAACCTAAAGATAATTTTTTTCTTAATACAACCTAAAAAATATTGCATACCCGCTAAAAAAAAAATAGAACTANTTGATCAAAAATAAATATCTTTATGANTGAANCTTTATCAAAACAAGCNTCGAGTGCAGTTNTNGCATTAGAAGAGAATTTGCTTGATTGGAATGNGGTCCTTAAAAATTTTAAAACAACTTTTGGAAATGATGTTTATGAAAGTTGGTTAAAAAACATAAATTTAAAAAAAGAATTTAATCACTATGTTGTTTTGACTGCTCCTACTCGATTTGTAAGAGACTGGATTGTTTCAAGATACGCAGATAAAATGTTGGATATAATTNAAACATTTAAAAAAAGCATCCAAAGAATTGAGTTTTTCATTGAAGAATCGAAAGAAAAGTCTGATAAAATAGACTTTCGAAGAGATAGTCAGATTTCATCAATCGAAAATTCCTTATTAAATTACAATCGATTTAATTTAAACAATAGTTTTGATCATTTCATGGTTGGAGAAAGCAACGAACTTGCGTATACGGCGGCCAGGAAAGTATGCACTCAGTCTTCACATTATAATCCACTATTTATTTATAGTGTGGTAGGGATGGGCAAGACACATTTATTAAATGCTATCGGGTTAGATNTTGAGAACTCGAAACAAGTAATGTTTATTTCAGCAGAAAGATTTATGTANCATTTTATTAGATCCATAAAAAGTAATGACATGGTTAAATTTAAAGATTTTTTCAGGAAAGCTAACNTTTTTATTATTGATGATATTCAATTTGTAGNAGGCAAAGAAGCTATGCAAGAAGAATTTTTTCATACTTTTAATGCTTTAATAGAAAGAGGTTCGCAAATAGTAGTAGCATCAGATAGATCTCCTTCAAATCTTGATAGAGTTCAAGGACGGATTAAATCCCGTTTGTCAGGAGGTTTGGTAATTGATATTCAACCACCTGATTTAAATTTAAGAATAAAAATTTTGAGAAGTAAGTTTGAAGATATTAAAAAAAATTTTAACGAAAATTATAATTTAAATGATGAAGTTTTNAAGTTTTTGGCAACCGAAATTACATCGAGTATCAGAGAAATGGTTGGAGCTTTAAATAGAGTTTTAGCTTTTAGTAAAATTAATACAAAATCTCCAAACATTTATGAGTGCAAAAGAATTTTAAAAGATTTTATTAATGACAATAAGAAGTCGATAAATGTTGAGTCTATTCAAAATATAGTGGCTGTCTATTTTAATCTCAATATTCAAGAAATGTTATCGCCTAGAAGATCAAGATCACTAGCTAGACCCAGACAAATAGCCATGTATTTAGCAAAGAAGTATACAACAAACTCTCTACCGGANATTGGTAGAAAATTTTCTAATCGTGATCATACAACTGTAATACATGCTGTAAAAAAAATTNANGANTTANTTAAAAATGATAATGAAATTAAGCACAGCATAACTGAAATTATAAAAATACTTCTTTAAAATTGCAAAATGGAATTTACAATATCTAGGAATACCTTTTTAAAATCATTGAGCCATGCCTATGGTATTATTGAAAAAAAAACAACACTTCCAATTTTATCAAACATCTTGATAGANGCAAAAGATTCAAAAATTAGAATTACTGCAACGGACCTAGATATAATTTATACCGAAGAAATTCCCTTACAAGAATTAAAAAAGGAAGGTTCAACAACTACTTCAGCCAGCATAATTTACGANATATTACGAAAATTAGAACCCAATACAAAAGTTGAACTTTTNTTACAAAGCGNAAATAAGCTGAAGTTAGTTTCTGGTAATTCTAAATTTAATTTATTATGTTTATCCCCAGATAATTTTCCCTTGTCAGATGAAGATATTAAGCAAAAAACTTTTGAAGTTTCTTCTAAAAAAATGCTAAAACTTCTAAACAAGACTAAAATTTCAATTTCAAATGATGAAACCAGACATTATCTTAACGGAATTTATCTACATAAAATAAATATAGAAAACAAATCATTTCTATCAAGCGTAGCAACAGACAGTCATAGACTTTCTTCTAGCAGACTAGAAATTGATTCTAATACAGATTTTGAATCTATTATTTTACCCAAAAAAACTATTTTTCAACTTATTTCCTTATTGGAGCAAAGTACAAGTGCTATCAAAATATCTAATAATAAATCAAAAATTAAGTTCGAAATTGATAGTGGTGTATTGATTTCTAAAGTTATTGATGGACGATTTCCTGATTATAGTAAAGTTGTTCCCATAGATAATGTTAAAATATTACAAATAAAATTAAATGAATTTAAAAATTCTATAGAGAGAGTGACTACAGTTTCCTCGGATCGTAAAGAGGGTTTAAAAATGAACATATCGAAAGATTTTTTACAATTATCAGTTAACAGCCCTAACAGTGGAGAAGGTATTGAAAGTATTAATGCAATATTTAATTCTGATGATATGGATATAAGTTTTAATAGTAGATATTTGATTGATATTGCATCNCAAATCGAAAATGATTTAATTNTTATTAATTTAAAGGATGCCGCCTCACCAGTGCTAATTAAAGATATGTCAGATAAAAATAGTTTTCATGTCGTTATGCCAATGAAAATTTGATTTATTTTGTTTAAAGGAGATTTTAGATTAATTTTTTTTTTTTCATTAAGTAATCATTTGATACCAACGGTCATTTAAGGTGTACGTTTGTCTTCGATTTAGTTAAGTCAATAAAAATGTTAAAATATACTAATAGAATTTCACATATATGATTCAAAAAGATCAACAGGATAACTCAAAATCAAAATATAGAGCAGATTCGATAAAAGTTCTTAAGGGATTAGAAGCAGTTAGAAAAAGACCAGGCATGTACATTGGCGATACTGATGATGGCACAGGGCTTCATCATATGGTTTATGAGGTAGTTGATAATTCTATTGATGAAGCTCTAGATGGTTATTGTACAAATATTAAAGTTACGATTAATTCGGATCAATCCATTTCTGTCGAGGATAATGGAAGAGGTATTCCAGTTGATATACATAAAGGGGAAAGGAAGTCAGCTGCAGAAGTTATTATGACCCAACTCCACGCTGGAGGTAAATTTGATCATGATTCGTACAAAATTTCCGGTGGACTTCATGGCGTTGGTGTTTCAGTGGTTAATGCTTTATCTGAAAAATTAATTTTAGGAATATTCAGAGATAAAAAGGAATATTTTGTTGAATTTAAAGATGGAAGGGCTTTATCTCCTCTAAAAGTTAAGGGTAAAACAAATAAAACTGGAACTTTTATAAATTTTTTACCATCAAAAAAAGTATTTTCTTTAACTAAATTTAGTTCATCAATTTTACAAAAAAGAATGAGAGAACTTGCTTTTTTAAACAAGGGTTTAAGTATTATTTTAGTAGACAAAACTGCAAAAAAAGAAAAAGAATATAAAAATAAATACAATGGAGGTATACAAGAATTCGTTGAATTTTTAGATAAAAACAAAACTGCTTTAGTTAATAAAAATGATGTTAATTTATTTAAAAAACCAATCTATATTTCAGGATTAAAAGATAATGTCANGGTAGAATGCTCATTGAAGTGGAATGCTGGATATTCTGAAGANATGTTGCCATTTGNAAATAATATTCATCAAAGAGACGGAGGAACGCACTTATTAGGGTTTAGAAGTGCATTGACAAGAGTAATCAATAAATATGCTACAGGCNGTAATCTTCTAAAAAAAAATAAAATTACTTTATCAGGAGAAGACATTAGAGAAGGCTTAACCNGNGTTTTGTCACTAAAAATACCTGATCCTAAATTTTCTTCACAAACCAAAGATAAGCTTGTTTCATCAGAAGTAAGGTTCATTGTAGAATCGGTAATTAATGANAGATTATCAACTTGGTTTGATCAAAATCCTGGAGTAACGAAAGTAGTATTATTAAAAATAGTTCAGGCTGCTATTGCAAGAGATGTTGCAAGAAAAGCTCGAGAAGGTGTGCGAAGAAAAGGATCATTAGAATTATCTGGGCTTCCCGGCAAACTTGCTGATTGTCAAATTGGCAAAGCCGAAGGAACAGAACTGTTTATTGTTGAGGGAGATTCAGCCGGAGGATCAGCAAAACAAGGAAGAAATAGANAATATCAAGCTGTGCTTCCTTTAAGGGGGAAAATACTAAATACTTATGTTGATACAAACAGCAAGNAAGCTAGAAATGGTAATGGAAAAGATTTAGAGACAAAGGCTTTTTCAAAAATGATGTCTTCCAATGAAATAGTTACTTTAATTAACGCNTTAGGCACTGGGTCTCGNGATTTTGACATTAAAAACTTAAGATACGATAAAATAATTATAATGACCGATGCTGATGTTGANGGATCTCATATAAGAACTCTTTTGTTAACTTTATTTAATAATCATCCATTTAATGAGTTAATCGAAAAAGGTCATTTATATCTTGCTCAACCTCCTCTTTATAAAATTACTAAAGGATCAAAGAGTTTCTATATTAAAAATGATAAAGAGTTAGAAGATTTTTTAATTAAATCTTCAGGAAAATCAAAAAATGANATTAAAAAAANCNCCAAAGAATTTAATAAATTTATTGAAAGAGAAAAAAGTAAAGTAAANATTCAAAGATTTAAAGGTTTGGGAGAAATGAATCCTGAAGAACTGTGGCAGACAACTTTGAATCCTGAAAAACGTATATTGTTACAAGTTAAATATTCGAATAATACAAAAGCTAAATCAAAAAAAGATCAAGATTTAATCCAAATCCTTATGGGCGATGAAGTGGCTCCAAGAAAAGACTTTATAATTAAACGTGCT
>JAESSC010000060.1 GCA_016764285.1 Pelagibacteraceae bacterium | reverse complement strand
TATTAGGACTAACAACATCATTCTCTAATGCTGATAGTGCAACAATAGGTTTAATGGTCGAACCTGGAGGATAAAGCCCAGCTATGGATTTATTAATCAAAGGTTTTTTGTCATCATTAAGTAGATCCTGCCAATCTTCAGAGGCTATACCATGCACAAATTTGTTTGCATCAAATGTTGGGCTAGATACCATGGCTATAATATCCCCTGTATAGATATCCATTACACAAATCGATCCACTTTTGTCTTTTAGTAAGTCGTTTGCAAATTTTTGAACATCCATATCTAGTGTTGTTTTATAATTTTTTCCGACAGTGCCTTGAATAAATTTAAGTTCTTTAACTCTTTTACCATAAGCATTTACTTCATATCTTTGGTATCCAGCCTCACCAACCATTGATTCATTTAGAGATTTTTCGAGACCAGTTTTGCCAGTTTTTAATCCTGGAACGTGAACTTTCCTTAAAAATTCGCTATTTTCTAAATCGGATATGCTTACATCCGAAACATATCCAATTAAATGAGAAAAAGAACCATCTTGTAAATATTTTCTAGCGACAGCAACCACGGGTTTTATTCCAGGAATCTCATGTAAGAAAAGATTTAATTTAGAGAACTCAGACCAAGTTAAATTATCTGAAACTATAACAGGTTCCCAAGGTTTTCGTTTTTTTATTTTTTTTAATAAACTACTTTTTTGTCGTTCGTTAAAATGAATTAATTTTGATAACCTAAAAAACAACACCTCTAAGTTTGGAACGTCTTCTGGCATCATATGTAATTGAAACACCTGAGAGTTGTCTGCAATTTTTTCACCAAAAAAATCTTCTATAATCCCCCTTTGAGGCGGAACCTTCCATTCTCTTAATCGNTTCTTNTCAGATAACGATCTNTATTTTATATTTTCAGAAATTTGCAAATAAAANAAACGACCAATAATAGCGAAAAANACAGCTAATTTGACTCCNNTNAGCATAAACATTCTTCTNNNNATTANCCTTGNCTTATTTTGTATTNGNNCTGAANCTNTAAGCATGGGATCCTGATTNGGTNAAGTTTATTAATATTCCAAAAATTACCCATAGGAATGGATAAAAAAGAAATGTGAATATAGAATTTTTAAAGAAATACAAATAATCAATAGAATAATTTGAAAAATNTAGCGCAATAAAATAAATAAAGTTTGCAATCAATAAAGCTGGAATAAAACTCATCCAATCATACAAAAGTGATGGTCTTACAGTTACANCTCTTACATAGGCAGCCACCGACGCAATAATCAATAAAGTTAACGCACTAATTCCTATTGGGAGTCCAAAAACCACATCGGTGATNATNCCNGATAAAAATATAAANCCATATCCTAAGGCTTGTGGCTGTTTTAAAACCCAATAATAAATTAAGATATAATGAACATTTATAGAAAAAAATTTAAAATCAATTACAGAATTTCCATTTAGTGAAATAAAAAAAAGTAATAATAAAGGTATTAATTCTAAAAATTTNAACTTNATTTCTTTNAATGNAAAAGCCATAAAATCTAGTTATTTTTATCTCCTAAGNTAATATTCACAAACATGATTTGACTTATGTCAGAAAATAATGAAACAAAAATTTTTTCAGTACCCATTCTGACTTTACCGATTGGAATGCCCGGGGAAAAAATTCCTTCTTTTCCTGAGGTATAAACTTTATTTCCTGATTGAACTTTATGGTTTTCTGGTAAATATTCCAATGTTGGTTCGTTTGTGCCATGACCACTTAAGATCGCGTGGTGTCCAGATGGCTCAACTAAAACAGGAATTTTGCTGTTTAAATCTGTAACAAGCAAAACTCTAGATGAAAAAAAATTAACATCAACTATTCTTCCGATAAAATTTTTTCCATCTAATNCTGCCATNCTATTTTTTATTTCTTTGTTACTTCCNCTATTTATGATAAATGAATTGAGGTAGGGGCTTTGCTTATCAAGTATCACCCTTGCACTAACAAAGTTAGCTGAAGATGTTACCTGCTCATCAAGTAATTGTCTTAATTGCTTATTTTCAAATATTAAAAAGNNTGGATCATAAATTTGTTCTTNTAATTGAGCATTTTCTTCTTTTAATTTAATANTTTNNTTATAAAGATTTTGATGATTTNCAACAGNACTAANAACACTNTTGAAACCTTTTGATGGNNAAGAAACTACAACTGAACCTCGATAAATTGTGTCTTTAATAAAGGATCTTAAATAATCAAGTGGCTTAGCTTTTATTGTNTCAACATATATGAGAATGATAGAAAATATGATGAGAGCAAACAGTGAAAATCTTTGTTGTGTCCCTTTTTTTAAAAAGGCAGACCGTATTGCTATGCCAACATCTTCACGACTAGTTTCCATATTTCATTATACACGGTTATTGCTCACCTAATAATAGGTTAGAGAATGTTTGTTCATCATCCAGCGCTTTACCACATCCAAAAGCAACACAAGATAATGGGTCTTCTGAAATTTGAACGGGCAGTCCAGTTTCTTTTGAAATAAGTTTATCTATATTTTTTAGAAGGGCCGAACCACCAGTCAGTACCATACCCATGTCAACTAAATCTGCAGATAGTTCGGGAGGTGTGTTTTCTAAAGCATCTTTAATTCCTGCTAGAATTTGATTTAATACTGGCCTTAACGCTTCTGCTGTATCTTCCTCTTTTAATGTTATTTCCTTAGGAGTGCCTGATCTTATATCCCTTCCTTTCATTAAGTAAGAGTTGTTGCTTGTTGGCATAGCCGTACCNATTTCTTTTTTAATTTTTTCTGCACTCGCNTCTCCCACTAATAAATTAAATTNTTTTCTCATANATTGAATAATACTTGCATCCATTGCATCGCCNGCTACTCGCATTGAGTTNGCATAAACCACGCCACCTAANGACATAACNGCAATCTCCGTAGTGCCACCCCCAATATCAACCACCATAGATCCGGTNGCTTCNGAAATAGGAAGTCCTGCTCCAATTGCAGCTGCTATCGATTCTTCAATGAGTTGAACCTTTCTCGCTCCAGCAGCTAAAGCTGAATCTTGAATAGCTTTTCTCTCAACGGGAGTGGATCCGGTTGGTACGCAAATTAGTATTCTTGGATTTGCAAAAGCTTTTTTTTTGTGAACTTTTTTAATGAAATGTTTNATCATTTCTTCAGTCACTANGAAATCAGCTATCACCCCATCTCTTAAGGGTCTCACGGCAGTTATATTTCCAGGCGTTCTTCCAAGCATGGTTTTTGCCTCATCGCCCACGGCAAGCACAGATTTTTTACCCNTATCATCGATTATAGCCACAACCGATGGTTCATTAAGAACAATGCCTCGTCCTTTGACATAAACTAAAGTATTGGCTGTTCCCAAATCTATGGCCATATCTGTTGACCAATACCGAATTAGCTTCTCTATTCCAAACATTATATTCCTTTCATTGTTGCGCTCTCATATTCTTCTGGCGCTGTTTTTTTTCTTTTAATAATCATCTTATTTAATGCATTTAAATAAGCGTTGGCTGACGCAACAAGAGTATCTGTGTCGGCTGCTTGACCAACAGTTGTTTTGCCATTTTCCTCAATTCTCACACTTACCGTTGCTTGAGCATCAGTTCCTTCGGTCACGGCATGCACTTGATATAATTGAAGTTTTACTTCGTGAGGGTACAATTTTTTTACACATTTAAATATAGCATCCACTGGGCCATCTCCAGTTTCAGTTGCTTTTTTTATTTCTCCATAAACTTCTAATGTCATATCTGCTTTTTGTGGTTCTCCAGTTCCAGCAAATACTCTTAGAGATTTTAAAATAATAACATTATCTTCTTTAATTAAACTATCATCCACTAAAGCTGCGATATCTTCGTCGTAAACATGTTTTTTTTTATCAGCAAGAACTTTGAATTTACCAAAGGCAGTTTGAATAATATCATCAGTAATATTCATATAACCAAGATCAGTCAATTTATTTTTAAAAGCATGTCTTCCAGAATGTTTACCCATAACTAAAGAAGTTTGTTTAACACCAACGCTCTCTGGAGTCATAATTTCGTAAGTGTTTCTATTTTTAAGCATTCCGTCCTGATGTATTCCAGATTCATGAGCAAAAGCATTTTTTCCAACAATCGCTTTATTAAATTGAACAGGAAAGCCAGTAGCATTTGATACAACTTTCGATGCTTTGCTTAATAATTTTGTATTTATTCCTGTTTTAAATGGCATTAGATCATTTCTAGTTTTCATTGCCATTACAATTTCCTCAAGAGCAGCATTACCAGCTCTTTCTCCTATACCATTAATTGTACATTCAACTTGTCTAGCGCCCGCTGAAACACCAGCTAAAGAATTTGCAACCGCTAAACCTAAATCATTATGACAATGTGTTGATAGAATAGCTTTATCTATGTTTGGCACTTTATTAATAAGTGTTTCGATTATTTTTTTAAATTCCGAAGGAGCAGAATATCCAACTGTATCAGGTATATTAATCGTTTTTGCTCCACATTTAATTGCAAGTTCAACAGTCTTACACATAAAATCCATATCCGTTCTTGTTCCATCTTCGCACGACCATTCTACATCATCAGTAAATTTTCTTGCGTAAGTTACATGTTCTTTTATTGCCTCAATAACTTCTTTTGGTGATTTATTTAATTTATGCTTCATATGAAGTGAACTTGTTGAAATAAAAGTATGAATTCTAAATCTCTCAGCTGATTTTAATGCCTCGTTACATGCATCAATATCTTTTTTTATATGTCTAGATAATCCACAAGGAATTGATTTTTTCAAAATTTTACTAACCTCAGTAACAGCCTCAAAATCACCTGGTGAAGCAATTGGAAATCCGGCTTCAATAATATCAACACCCAATTCATCAAAAACTCTGGAAATTTGAATTTTTTCTTCAAGACTCATAGATGCGCCAGGCGATTGTTCACCATCACGCATCGTAGTATCAAATATGTAAACTCTATTTTTGTCTGTAGACATTTCCCTCAAGACCCAAGTTTAAACATGGGTAATAGTTAATTTAATTCATGTTACAACCTAAGCGAGTTTTATGCAAAAGATTTTTGATTTTGTAACAAAAAATTAACTAAATTTACTAATTTTTCGCCTTATCGACTAATTTATTTTTTCCGATCCATGGCATTAGCTCTCTGAGCTTCTTGCCTACTTTTTCTATAGGATGTTCTGAAAGTTCTTTTCTCATTTTTAGAAAGTTTTTTTGCCCATTTTTACACTCATCCATCCATTGCTTGGCAAACTTTCCTGACTGAATATCCTTTAAAATTTCTTTCATTCTTTCTTTGGTTTTATTATCAATAATTTTTTTTCCTGAAACATACTCTCCGTATTCTGCAGTATTTGAAATAGAATAATTCATATTTGCTATTCCACCTTCGTAAATTAGATCCACTATCAATTTAACTTCATGTACACATTCAAAATATGCCATTTCAGGAGAGTAACCTGCCTCAACAAGAGTTTCATATCCATTTTTAATTAATTCGACTAAGCCCCCGCACAAAACAGACTGCTCTCCAAATAAATCAGTTTCACATTCTTCTTTAAAATTTGTTTCAATAACTCCAGCCTTACCTCCTCCAATTGCCGTTGCGTAAGAAAGCGCCAAATCTCTTGCCTGACCAGAGTTATCTTGATGGATGGCCATCAAACAGGGGACGCCGCCACCTTTTTGATACTCGCTTCTTACCAGGTGTCCAGGTCCTTTGGGTGCAATCATGAAAACATCAAGATCTTTTCTGGCATTAATGAGATTAAAATGGATGTTCAATCCATGTGCAAAAGCTAAGCTTGTTCCTTCTCTCATTCTCTGTTCAATATGATTTTTATAAATTTGAGATTGTAATTCGTCAGGAGTTAAAAGCATCAAAACATCGGCCCATGCTGCAGCATCGGAAAGAGACATTACTTTAAGTCCTTGTTCTTCTGCTTTTCTTTTGCTTGGAGAACCATCTCTCAAGGCAACAGCCACATTTTCTACTCCGCTATCTTTTAAATTCAAGGCATGAGCATGCCCCTGACTCCCAAATCCAAAAATTGCTATTTTTTTTGATTTAATTAAATCTACATTTGCATCCTTTTCGTATAACATTTTCATAAAAATTTCCTCTAATGTTGTTTAAACACTTCTGAGCCTTTAGTCATTGCCACCACTCCGGTTCTGGATGCGCTTGCTAGTCCCAAAGGTTGTAATTTCTTTATCAATTCATCAATCTCTTTTTTTAAAGCAGAAACTTCAACTACAAAAGATTTTTTTGTTTTGTCCAAAATAGTGTACTTATATTTTTTACATACTTTCCTTGCTTTTTCTAGTTTTACTGCTGATGAAACAACTTTTAATAATGCCATTTCTCGCACTAACGTTTTTTTATCACTTGGAAAATCAGCAACCTTATGAACTGGTACAAGTTTTCCCAGTTGTAGTTTGATCTGTTGAAGAACCCGTGGTGTTCCTGACGTAGCAATCGTTATACGAGATATATTTTTTTTCTTGTCCACTTCGGCTACAGCGAGTGAGTCAATATTATAACCTCGACCAGAAAAAAATCCTACAACTCGCGCAAGAACCCCTGCCTCATTATCCACCCAAACGACAATTATATGTTTTTCAATTTTCTCTATCTGGGTTGCAAAGCTGTAAGCTGATTTTACCATAATTAAACTAGTATCTTTCCCTCTTCAGAAATTTCCTCTTCTGCCTTATCTTTCGAACCTAATAACATTTGATTATGTGGTTTTCCAGAAGGAATCATTGGATAACAATTTTCTGTTTTATCGACCACACAATCAAAAATAACTGGCTTATTTACTGAAAGCATTTGTTTGATTTTTTCATCTAATTCTTCTGGTTTATTTGCTCTGATACCTACACATCCGTAGGCCTCTGCTAATTTAACAA
>JAESSC010000059.1 GCA_016764285.1 Pelagibacteraceae bacterium | reverse complement strand
TTAATGCTAAACATTGCTGGTCATCCATGGTCTGTAACTTTTGCTTTTGGATTATGGGGAGCTAAAATTGCTGATTTTGCTGGAATTGATGTTGCAAGTTGGACTTTCTGGACTTTTGATTATCCTAAAATTGCTCTTAAAAATAGTATTTTTGCTGATCATACCTCAATATCCAACATTGGAATTATTCTAGGCGCTTTAATTGCTTCGAGTCTTGTAGGATCCTTTAATCAAAAAACTAAAATTAATTATAAAATTGTATTAGCTGCAATTATAGGAGGTTTTTTTATGGGTTTTGGGGCACGTCTAGCTTTTGGCTGCAACATTGGAGCATTATTCAGTGGTATTGCCTCTGGCAGTTTACATGGTTGGGCTTGGTTTTTGTTTGCTTTTATCGGAGCTTATTTTGGAGTTAAAGCAAGAAGGTGGTTTTATTCATGAAATCAATAATTTTTATAGTAGTTTTTTGTTTTTTTATAGGATTGGGTTACATTGACCACTCGAGATACGGCATCGTTTATAATTCGCTTGAACAATCTAATTCAGATTTAGAAGATAATAATGAAAAACAAATTTTGAGTGCTCCATGCTCAGAATTTGGCGGTGGCTAAATTATAACCATCATACCAACACTTTGATGCTTTAAACAGGCCCCCGAAACTAGAGGCGGAATACTTGTGCTTCAAAATCTAAGAGAACCTATTCCGACCACTTCTTTGAAGTGATAAAATGAGGTATAAGAAATAATGGTCCTTACGAGAAGATTAATGGGTATTAACAAGTCTCCTAGACGAATTGATAGGAGAGCGGGAGGGCGTAGTAAAAAGGTAAATCTGGTTGAACAGTTTAAGAGACACCATGACAAAGGTATTAAGCGTTCAACCGAGTTTACAAAACGCTGACCCTTTAAGTTCCATTTAATTTGACTTCGTTATATTTCTTAGAATTATAACTCTGGTATATCTAACATTTATCTTTATGAAATATTGGTTACTGAAAACTGAACCACAAGACTGGTCATGGCAACAACAAGTAAAATCTGGGAATAAAGGAGCTGAATGGAATGGAGTTAGAAACTTTCAAGCAGCAAAAAATCTAAAAAATATGAAAATAAATGACAAGTGTTTTTTTTATCATACCGGTNAGGAAAAAAGAATTGTTGGTATTGTTAAAGTTNTAAAAGAAGCATTTTTTGATANGACAGACAAAACTCAAAAATTTGTATCGNTTATAGTTAAATCTGTNTCTCCCCTTAAAAGAGAAGTAAGCCTTCAAGAAATCAAAAAAAATAAGGATTTTAAGGATTTTTCTTTGGTTAAGCAGAGTCGTTTATCAGTTATGGAAGTCGATTTAATATACTGGAAAAAAATATGCAAGATGGGTAGAGTTTGAAACCTGGAGATAATTTTATGGTAAGAAAAAGAAAGAAAGAAATAAAAAAACTAAAAAGAAAAATTAAAAAATTAAAGAAAAAAAAGACAAAAANAAGAAAGAAAAAAATAAAAAAAATTAAGCAGCCAAGAAGATCANCGTCTGGTGAATTNGTTTTTAAAGTTCCAAAAAAGTGGTCCAAAAGTGCNTATATTGACAAAAATCAATATGAAAAAAAATATAAATTATCAATTAAAGATAATGAAGGTTTTTGGANCAAAGAGGGAAAAAGGATTGATTGGATAAAACCTTATAAAAAAATTAAGGATGTCAAATATAGCAAAACTGATGTGAGAATTAAATGGTTCTATGATGGAACTCTCAATGCATCAGCAAATTGCATCGATAGACATTTAAGAGATAAAAAAAATAAAACAGCAATTATTTGGGTCGGTGATAACCCNGAAGATTCTAAACAAATTAGCTACAAAGAACTTCATAGAAACGTTTGTAAAGCTGCNAACGGTTTAAAAGATATTGGTGTAAAAAAAGGTGACAGAGTAACAATTTATCTAACAATGATACCTGAGCTGGCATACGTGATGTTGGCATGTGCAAGAATTGGCGCAGTTCATTCCATAATATTTGGTGGTTTTTCCGCAGACTCNATAGCTGGAAGAATTAACGATTGTAAATCTGATTACATCATTACCGCNGATGAAGGCATAAGGGGAGGAAAAATTATACCTCTTAANAAAATAACAGATGAAGCCTTAGAGCAGTGTCCGAATGTAAAAAAATGCGTTGTAGTTAAAAGAACGGGNAATGAAGTTAATTGGATTGATAGTAGAGATGTTTGGTATGATGATATTACTTTAAACGTTTCTGATAAATATATACCAGAAGAAATGAACGCTGAAGATCCGCTATTTATTCTTTACACTTCCGGATCCACAGGAAAACCTAAAGGAGTTCTCCACACTACAGGAGGATATATGGTTTATGCTTCAATGACTCATCAATATATTTTTGATTATAAAAAAAATGATATTTACTGGTGNACGGCAGATATTGGTTGGGTAACNGGACATAGTTATATTATTTATGGTCCTCTTTCAAATGGCGCCACNACAATAATGTTTGAAGGTATTCCAAATTATCCTGATACTTCAAGATGGTGGCAAATAGTTGATAAGTATAAGGTAAATATTTTTTATACAGCACCTACGGCTCTGAGAGCTCTGATGAGAGAAGGAGAAGGNCCGGTAAAAAAAACAAGCAGAAAATCATTAAAACTTTTAGGNACAGTCGGAGAACCAATTAATCCAGAAGCTTGGCTTTGGTATTATAAAGTNATTGGAGATTCTAGATGTCCTATTGTTGATACGTGGTGGCAAACAGAAACTGGAGGAATATTAATTTCTCCTCAACCAGGTGCAATTGATCTTAAACCTGGTTCCGCAACTAAACCATTCTACGGAATCGTGCCAGTTATTGTCGANGAAAATGGAAAAACATTAAAAGGAGCTTGTAGAGGAAAACTGTGTATNGCTCANTCNTGGCCAGGACAAATGAGAACTTTATATGGTGATCATCAAAGATTTATTGATAATTATTTTTCGCAATTTGATGGAAAATATTTTACTGGTGACGGCTGTAGAAGGGATGAAGATGGTTATTATTGGATTACAGGAAGAGTAGATGATGTAATAATAGTTTCTGGTCATAATCTTGGAACAGCCGAACTAGAAAGTGCTTTTGTTGCTCATCCGAAAGTNGCTGAAGCTGCAGTGGTTGGCTATCCACACGATATTAAGGGAAATGGACTTTATTGTTATGTNACATTAAANGCTGGTGAAAAANCTNCGGGAGAATTAGAAAGAGATTTGAANCTTTGGGTNAGAAAACAAATNGGNCCAATTGCAACACCAGATTTAATACAATTCGCACCTGGTTTGCCAAAAACNAGATCGGGNAAAATCATGAGAAGAATACTAAGAAAAATTGCAACAAATGAACACGATCAGTTAGGCGACACANCTACTCTAGCAGACCCAACTGTGGTTGAAAGTTTAGTAGAAAATAGACGAAATAAATAATTTGTTAAAAAAATAGAATTAATTAGCTTCTGTAATAACTAGGTTAACAACTATTATAACTTTTTTTTACAATATTAAATCTTATATT
>JAESSC010000001.1 GCA_016764285.1 Pelagibacteraceae bacterium | reverse complement strand
CAGGCGCTGAATGTTGGTATACAAGACCAGTGGATTTTTTGAATGTACCGGCAACCGGATGTGTTCGGCGCCGGCCCGCTTCAATTCATGGACACCATCGCCGCCATTGGAAACCACAAGAGCGCGACCGCCTTGGGCGGTAATGGCATCGGCGATTTCCACTGTCCCCCTCTCAACTCCTCCGCCGGTACCCATGGCCGGAAGAACCTGGAGGATGGTAACTGAACCCAAACTGGCGGCCGGCTTCTGTTCCAGCGAGGAGGCGGAGGTGCTATGGTCGGCGGCATCGTTCATAATTCTGAGTATTCCATGGTCAAAGCACCCGAGATACTAACACGGGATGACGGCGGTACCATCGCCTACCACCGGATCATCGGGAAATCGCCGGGGGTGATGTTCCTCACTGGCTTCAAATCCGACATGACTGGTTCCAAGGCAATAGCGCTTGAAGAACTCTGCCGCCGCCGCGGTCAAGGCTTTATCCGATTTGATTATTTCGGCCACGGCCAATCTTCTGGTGCTTTCGAAGACGGCACTATCGGCCGCTGGAAAGACGACGCTGTCTGCACCCTTGATCAACTGACCGAAGGCCCTCAGGTCATTGTCGGGTCTTCCATGGGGGGATGGATCATGTTGCTGACGGCGCTGCAAGACCTAAGTTTCCAGTCAGTACTTAACGATAAATAGAAGTAAGCTCATTATTTCCTGCGGCAACACAAGGTGCTTTAAAACAAGTTCCCACCATCCATTCAGATCCAGGTTCTGACATAAAGTTCGCCGATGTTACAAAGATAACGCCCATTTCAGTGGATTGACCTGCCTGTCCTTCAGCCTGGAGTCTCGGGTCAGTTGTAGATTTAATTACAGGAGAATTTGCAGAGTAAGGATTCGTTAATTTTAAATTTTCTAATACATATTTAATTACATTATCANNAACCCATTCTGATTTACATGGATCNCCCCAANCAGTATTTGAATTTTCATCCGCTCGATCACATTTGTTTATCTCTGAATTAATTAGCTCAACAATTTGTATGTGATTTTTACGAACAATTTCTATTTTTTCCGCAAGTCCAGATCTGCTCGATAAAGTCCATAGTAACATAAATATTATGTATGCAGCTGACGCGATGACCAAAAACTCTAGCATTCCAAAATTTTTAAATTTTGCCAAAACTCTGTTCATAATTTAACGATCATTGCTTTGTCCAACTTTCCATCAAAAAAATCAATTATATTTTGTATTGTTTCTATTCCCATCCGCTCTGTACATTCTTCGGTAAAGGTAGATGCATGCGGACTTAAAAATACTTTTTTGTTTTTTAAAAGTGGATTATTTATATCCGGAGGTTCCTTTGTAAAAACATCTAAGCCAGCGCCCAAAATCATATTCTTATTTAAGGCGTCATTTAAATCCTTTTCATTAATAATGGCTCCTCTTGATGTGTTGATTATAATTGCACTTTTTTTCATAGAACTTAAAATTGTTAAATCTATTAAATTTTTTGTTTCATTGGTTGATGGCATGTGAAGTGAAACATAGTCCATTTCCTTGATTATTTTTGCAAAATCATCGATTTTCTTTCCACCTAAATCATCTATTATTTTTTTATGAACATAAGGATCATATACAAAAACGTTCATATCAAAACCAATACATTTTTTGATTAAATTTTTTCCAGTTCTTCCGAACCCGGCTATAAGAATATTTTTATTCAAGAGTTCTTTTGTTAACTGTAAATCATTTCTTTTAGAAAAATTTCCCTCTCTTACACATTTATCATAAATATCAATTCCTCTTGAAATGTTTAACATCATAAAAAATACATGCTCAGCAACTGAGCCTGCATTTGCTTTTGCAGTGATTGCTAATGTAATATTTTTTTTCTTGATACTTTCAATATCAACATTGTCGTAACCGACTCCATGTCTTGAAATTATTTTTAATTTGGTTGCTGCTTCAATTAATTCTTTATTAANTTTAAAAACTCTAAGAGAAACTGCTTCACAATCTTTNAACTTATTTTTTAAAAAATTTATCTCAAGATTTTCAACAACCTCGTAGCTAAAATCATCTCTGTTTTCTATGAGTTTAATTCCAGACTTATGAATTTTTTCAATTATTAAAACTTTTTTCATCAATTTTTGTGAAACTAATATGCTATTGACTCGTCTTTACTTTTAATCTTTTTAAGTTTTTCCAGAACTGATTTAGCTCCATCAGACATATATCTTTGGTCAGAACCTGCGGTAACCAGTTGAAAACCCATTTCAATCATTTTAGTTGCATATTCAGGTGTCGCATTATGAATGCCTGCAACTATGTTATTTTTTTTAGCGTGTTTTAATATATTTTCAATGACAGAAAAAGCTGGAGAACTTTTTTCTTTATCAAAACCAGGTTCTGTACCAATCGCAAGGCTTAAATCTGCTGGACCTATATAAATACCATCCAAACCAGGCGTGCTCATAATTTTATCCAACTTATCGAGCGCTTCCTTGGTTTCGATCATTGCTAGTTTTAAAATTTCCTTATCTGCATGTTTGGCATAGTCGGACCCTCCATATAGCAGTCCTCTTATTGGACCTAAACTTCTGTATCCTTTTGGCGGATACAAGCATGCTTGAACAAATTTTTCAGCTTCTTCTCTGTTATTTACCATTGGACAAATTACACCGTAACTACCCGCGTCTAAAATTTTCATGATTTGACCTGGTTCATTCCAATTAACTCTTGCCATAGGGACAACATCTGTTGTGGATATTGCCTGAAGCATTTGCAAAGCATTCGGATAGTCAATTACACCATGCTGCATATCTATAGTTAATGAATCCCATCCTTGGTGTGCCATAACTTCTGCGGAAAAAGAACTTGGAATTTGGAGCCACCCATTAACAACTGCTTTGCCTTCTGAGAAAATTTTTTTTAATTTGTTTTTTCTCATCAANAAATTAACTAGTAATTCCTAAATGAGTATATTTAATATTAAGGTAATCTTTGATTCCCATTGAGCCACCTTCTCTACCATAACCAGTTTGCTTTATTCCTCCGAATGGAGCTTCGGCTAGTGCCACTACGGGCGTGTTAACAGCAACAACTCCAGTTTCCATCAACTCAGAAGTTTTGTGCGCTTTTTCCATTGAATTTGTAAAAATATAACTGGCGAGACCTTGATCGTGATTATTAGCCCTTTCTATTACTTCNTCATAATCTTTAAATGTAGTTATTGGAACCAAAGGACCAAAGGGTTCTTGTCTCATTATAGTAAAGTTATCTTTTACATTGTCAAAAACTGTAGGTTCATAAAAATACCCTTTGTTAAAACCAGCGGGTCTTCTTCCNCCACACAATACTTTTGCTCCTTCTAGTTTTGTTTTTTCAGCAAGTTCTTCAATTTCATCTAATCGTTTTTTTGTAGTCATTGGTCCTAACTGAACACCTTCATNTAATCCATTTCCAATTTTTAATTTTTTAGTTTTTTCCACGAATGATTGTGTAAAAGCATCTTTTTTATTTTCATGAATATANAACCTNCTGGGNGATATNCAAACTTGACCATTATTTCTAAATTTTGCTGNAATAGCCATATCGGCAACTTTGTTNATATCNACATCATCAAAGACTATAAAAGGACAATGACCACTTAATTCCATGGTCACTCTTTGAACTTTATCAGCAGCTTGTTTTAAAATTAACTTACCAACTCTTGTTGATCCGGTAATCGAAACTTTTTTTACAATATTAGATGAAATTAATTGAGATGAAATTGCTGCTGGATCTCCTGAAAGTAAGTTTACAACTCCGGGCGGAACTCCAGCTTCTTTCATTATATTCATCATTTCCATTACACATCCAGGGGTGATTACATCTGGTTTGCAAATAACNGAACATCCTGCCGCCAAGGCAGTAGAAATTTTTCTTGAAGCCANAATAATTGGAAAATTCCAAGGTACTAATGCTGCAACAACTCCAACCGGTTGATAATAGACATNCANTCTCGTATTTTCAAATCTGCTTTCAACAGTTTGACCATAAATTCTTTTTGTTTCCTCTGCGTTCCATTCAAAAATATCAGCTGCACCATTTACTTCACCAAGTCCTTCGGCTAAAGGTTTACCAACTTCTAAAGTAAGCCATTTGGCTAAAACCTCGTTTTTTTTTCTCATTAAATCTGCAATTTTTCTAATTATATATGCTCTTTGCCAAGGTGGAGTTTTTTTCCAAACAGCAAAACCTCTTTCAGCAGATTTCAAAGCCTTTTCAACATCAGCTGGCGCTGCTTTAGATGCCTTTCCTATTATTTCTTCGGTAGCCGGATTGATAACATCGTAGGTTTCTTTTTTCTCNGAAGACTGCCACTTACCNTCAATGAATTGACCAAATTTACTGTACATTTTTNATGTTTAATGTTGATATAAAGAAAATNTTTTTTTAATTTTGACGAATTATAACTGAAAGATGAAGAAAATAAAGCTCACTTGCGCACATGCAATTGTTAAACACTTAATATCTCAAAAGATATTAATAAACGGCAAAAAGAAGCCCTTATTTGCTGGAGTCTTTGGAATTTTTGGACATGGAAACGTCGCTTGTCTAGGTCAAGCCTTACAAGAAAATCAAAAAGAACTTCCTACTTGGAGAGGACATCATGAACAAAATATGGCTTTAACTGCAGTAGCCTACGCAAGAGCAAAAAGACGAAGACAAATTTTTGTAGCCACAAGCTCTGTTGGGCCAGGATCTACAAACATGGTTACAGCTGCTGGTGTTGCTATGAGTAATAGATTGCCAATATTATTTTTGCCCGGAGATGCTTATGCAAACAGAATGCCNGATCCAGCTTTACAACAAGTTGAACATTTTAATAATCCAGGAATTACTCAAAACGATGCTTTTAAACCTGTAACAAGATACTTTGATAGAATAACAAGACCAGAACAAATTCTTCAAACTCTTCCACAAGCAATTCAAATTATGTTGGATCCAGCAGATTGCGGTCCCGCTTGTTTGTCATTATGCCAGGATACACAAGGTGAAATTTTTGATTATCCAGAAGAATTTTTTAAAGAGANAGTTCATNCNATTAGAAGACCAAGACCTGATGATTTTCAAATTAAACAAGCTGCAGAAAAAATTAAAAAATCAAAATATCCGATCATTATTTCTGGAGGTGGCATATTCTATTCAGAAGCCATGAACGAACTTGGTGATTTTGCAACTAAACATAACATTCCAGTAACTCAAACAGTGATGGGTTATTCAACAATGAAAAGGGATCATCCTTACTTTGTGGGTCCTATAGGCGGATTNGGTGGAAGGGCCGCAAACAGCTTAGCTAAACAAACCGATATGGCAATTGCTGTTGGTACAAAGCTTGGAGACTTTACAACAGGCTCTTGGGCTAATTTTGAAAATACAGATTTCCAGTTAGTGGCAATCAATGTTGCAAGATTTGATGCAAGCAAACATATGGCGCAATCTGTTATTGGAGACGCGAAAGTATCACTAATAGAATTATCCGCAGCACTAGGAGATTGGAAAGCTTCNGATAACTGGTATCAAAAATCACGAACTGAATTAAAAGCTTGGAATGAATATGTAGATAAGGAAAGTGGCCCAACAAATCAAAAATTACCAAACTATGCACATGCTGTAGGTGCAATATACAGAAAAGCAGACCCACACGACATAGCAGTAACAGCAGCAGGTGGACTTGTTGGAGAAGTTGTCCAAATTTGGAGACCAAAAGAGCTTAATACACATGAAACCGAGTGGGGATTTAGTTGTATGGGCTATGAAATTTCTGGAGCGCTAGGAATTAAAATGGCAAATCCNGATAAAGANGTAATTTCTTTTGTCGGAGACGGCTCTTATCTTTTACAAAACTCTGATATTTATAGTTCAGTTATAACAAACCATAAATTAATAATTATTGTTTGCGATAATGGTGGACACGCTGTGATTAATAGACTTCAACTATTTAAAGGTGGTAAAGAATTCAATTGTCAGTTTGATAGTTCTAAGAATGCAAATTTAGTTGACGTTAATTTTGCAAAGCACGCTGAAAGCTTAGGTGCAACAAGTGAAGAAGTAAGCTCAATTGCTGATTTAGAAAAAGCTTTTGAAAGAGCAAAAAAATCAAAAAAAACTTACGTTATTTCAATTAAAACACATGCTTATCAATGGTTGGAAGGATCGGCTTACTGGGAAAGTCCAACCCTAGAACTGCCTACTACAAAAGAAAACAAAAAAGCTTTAGAAGAACACCGTGCTGGTAAATCCAAGCAAAGACAGGGTGTATAAAAATTCTAATGAACAAAGTTTATACAGTTGGTCTCATAGGTTGTGGGCACATAAACGAAACATACTTTAGAGCTCATGAATATTTTAATAATTTTAAAATTATAAAATGTGCTGATATTAAAGAAAGTGCTGCTAAGAACTGCGCAAATGTTTACAATATTGAATCTGTTTCGATTGATGATTTACTAGCTGATAATCAAATTGAAGTTGTTTTAAATCTTACTAATCCCCAATCACACTATGAAGTAACAAAAAAGACGTTGCTTGCAGGTAAACATTCCTACTGTGAAAAACCTCTGGCCACAAAATTTGAAAATGGACAAGAGTTGGTAAATCTTGCAAAAGAAAAAAATCTTTATTTAGGCAATGCTCCTGATGCCTTTTTAGGAGCTGGAAACCAAAAATCACGACAATTAATTGATTCTGGACTGGTAGGAGATATAAAACTGGGTAACGCCATTTTTGCTTTTCCAGGAGTGCAGTCTTATCACCCAGATCCAGAACCCTGGTTTCAAAAAAATGGAGGAGGTCCAGTGTTTGACATGGGACCTTATTATTTGACCGCTTTGGTAAATCTCCTTGGTCCAGCAAAATACGTTCAGGGAAGAGAACTAACAATTTCTGAATTTAGAGAAATTGGAATTGGACCTAAAAAAGGAAAAAAAATTAAAGTTGAGTCACCAACTACCTATATGGCAACAATTCAATTTCACAATAGTGCTATCATTCAAATCACCTTATCATTTGATGTAATTAATCATCAAAGAAATCACATAGAACTTTATGGGACAAAAGGCTCAATTATTGTACCAGATCCTAATATGTTTGGAGGATCAGTATTTATATCTGTTAATCCAGGACCAGAGGGTAAATGGGGCGAGCATCAAACAGAAAATATGAAATTAGGAAAAATTAATATTAAAAATCCTAGTGGACGATTAAATGAGTCGCCCACCAACGCAAATTATAGAGGAATTGGTTTGTCAGAAATGCTTTATTGTATCGAAAACAAAAAAAAACATAGATGTAGCGGTGAATTATCTTTGCATGTTTTGGATATAATCGATTCTACTATGCAAGCGGCTATTTCTAAAACTCATAAAGAAATGAGAACAACTTGTAAAAAACCTGAATTTTTTCCAGAAGAGGAAATAAAAAAAATATTTTATTATGGAGATTAAGATTGTTAGATTATGAATTCTTTTGATGTATGTGTTATAGGCCAAATTGTTAAAGATTATAACTTTCTTCCATTGAAAGGAAAAAGATTTGTAAAATCACCTGGAGGAACAGCATTCTATTCTACTCATGCTTATCATTTTCTTGGTTTAAAAACAGCCGTTCTTACAAGTTTTAATAATAATGATATTTTCAGTTTAACTCCAGGCTTTGGAAATGGGAAAATATCAATTTTTAACAATGAAAATGCCACCACAACAGAATTTAGGAACTTCTATAGAAAAAATAAATTAAATTTTCGATCTCAAGAAGCAATTTTCAACAACAGACCTGTGAGTGGTAAGTTAGTAAAAGCAAAAGTTTATCATTTTGGCCCTCTAATTTTAAACGACATAGACGTCAAACTCTATCAAGTAGTTAAAAAACTAAATGGATTAAAAGTCTTAGATATTCAAGGATTGAATAGAAGTATTAGAAAAAAAAAGATTATTGAAAAAAAAAATGTTGAAGTAAAAAAATTCTTGAAAAATTTTAATATTTTAAAATGTGATACCAAAGAATTGCATTTAATTAAAAATGCTGATGATAAATATAAAATAATCAATTACCTCTTTGATTTAGGCTTATCTGAAATAATTGTAACTAAGGGTTTTTTTGGTTCAACAATTTATTCTAAATCAGAAGGAGAAATTGACATTCCTTCATTCATACCAACCAAAGTTATAGATTCGACCGGTTGTGGAGATACTTATACTGCAATTTACTGTTATGCTAGATTAAAAAAATATTCCATATATCATTCAGGATTATTAGCTAGTGCAGGCTCAGGTATGAAAACAGAAAAAACTGGACCTTTATATAGTTCTTTTGCAATGATTAAAAAAAGAGTTGAATCGATATGTAAAATTTAAAAAAAAATGAAAAATAAAAATGCAGAGGTCTGCAAAAGATTA
>JAESSC010000058.1 GCA_016764285.1 Pelagibacteraceae bacterium | reverse complement strand
ACCTATAAGGTAGCTAAAAGAAAGGCTAGAGTAGGTCGTAACCCAAGAACTGGCGAGCAAATACAAATTGCTGCTTCTCAAAAAGTCAAATTTTTACCAGCAAAAGCTCTGAAGGAAATGTTTAATAAATAAACTTAATAAAAACAGCCTTTATTTATTTAAATTATTAGTAAAGGCTGTTTTTTATTGTGTTTTCTTAATTTTCAATAATTTTCGTTTTCNTCCCAAATNTTTTTCCAATTCATGGNAGGAGAAAGTCCATAGATAGAATTTACATTTGTACAATGAANNGCCAACGATGGAATTGGCGATAAGCAATATTCTGACTTATATATATCGTGGAGTGGTTGTTCAAATGGGTAATGTTCAAACTGNCACATGGAGATAAATTTATCCCAGTGTTTTTGCAGTATATNTAANCTGGTAAGAAATGTACATAAAGTTTCACNAACTACTCTCCAGTGTTTTGTCGAACCTAGGAAAATATTGGTAGGATCTATCTTGGTGTACAAATAAGGATAGTCAGTTGAGCATAAAATTAATTCTCTATTAGTTTGTGATGCTATACGTTCATAAGCAAAAATCATTTCCCTAATAGCTTCTTGCTGATGAAGGTAATCATCTTCAACAAAATATACTAGATCTTTGCATTGATTTTTAGCTATCAACAAAGATTTGTGGATATTTGACATATTTGACATTTGATTTTCNGTTACATCTTTATTTTCTGCGTTAACCTTTTTAATTTTATCTTTAAATTCATTAAGATTTAATGAAATAATTGAATTCTTGAAATATGATTTATTTAATTGTTTTTGCATTTGATCCAAGTCACTTTTTTTAGAATTATAGTCGACAATCACTACATCAAATTCAATTTGAGGAAAAGATTTTTTAGCTTGGCTTAGNGATACAATTATTGAATTTAAGGATCTAAAAGTATATTCAGACTTTTCTTTATCGAATAATCTTTTTTTATTTTGTGTCAACATATTAATATTAGTACAAGATCTATAAATTATCGTTAATGCTTTAACTTTACGNGAAACCTTCGTTTCTCCCAAAGGAAGTGTAATTGATTTTTTTCCTTGAATATTTAAATTTTCGTTAAGAGATTTTTTTTGAGTTGGAACGTANAAANTACTTTGATCAATTATTTCATACCCNAGAATTCTACAAATTTTTATGAAAATTTTTTTAAAAAAACTTGTTTTAACTNTACTATTTATTTCTTTCATGAACTTTGCATAATTGTTTAATAAAGATTANNTTTATCATTTTTTTGCTTCATTAAGCNCAAACTCTAAACGATCTTGGCCCCAAAACATCTTATTATTAACTATAAATGAAGGTGCTCCAAATATACCTTTTTTATATGCATCATCAGTTCTTTTTTTTAACTCATCTTTGATTTTAGGNTCGANCGCTTCCATTAGAAAAGTTTTAGGATTTATATCTAGATTTTTTAGNAATTTTTCGACAATTGTATTATCATTTAAATTAAGTCCATCTTTCCAAATAGCGTCGAAAATTTTATTAATAAAATTCTGAGCAAAGTTTTTTTTTTTCTGCAACTAAAACGCACCTCATTAAATCTAAAGTTTTAATTGGAAAGTAGTTATTGAATTTAAATATAATGTTATATTTTNCAGCCCATAATTTACAATCTTTAATCATGTATTTCGCTTTAATCGGGATATCGACATTAGCTTTAATTCCAGCTGATTTGAGNAGACCNCCTAACAAAATTGGNATGTATTTCATTTTGATTGAATTTTCTTTTTCAATTTTTCTAATTTTCTTATGAGCTATAAAAGTATAGGGGCTTGCGAAATCAAAATAAAACTCGAATGGTTTAATCATGAAATCCCAGTTTTTTTGCGTAAAAGATTCTTATCATCCAGTACAAAACAAGTCCTAAAGGACCGGTAAAATAAATTANAATTAAAGGTATAGAAGNCAAACCACGAGGCATNCCATATTTTATTCCGTCTCTGGATACCCAAGAACCCAAGAAAAGATTTAGCACTAAAAAATGCAACCAGAATACTAATAAAAAACTTTCAGTTGCAAATACTGTATAGAGATTGTCTAAGCTTAAATATAGTTTAAAAACTTCAAATATAGGTTCGTCTAATAGAATAGTTTGATAAATTGTGTAGCAGTAGGCGCAGGCTAAAATAAGAGGCAAGATTACTGAATTAATAAATATTTGAGTAATTTTTGAATTNGGAATAAAAATTAGCATAAGCCAAAAGGGCAAAACACCAAAATTGGCCCANAGGTAAATGGTTTCAAATGTTAAGTAGCTTTGAAATTGGATTAGCATATAAAATTAAATCTAGAATATAGTATATAAAAATTGTGAATCCTATAAAAAATAAGAAAGATCTAGAAACAACAATTAATGAAATAAGGAACTTTGCCTATGCTTATTTAGAAAAATACAGCCCTTCAAAACAGCAATTAAGAACCTATCTATTCAAAAAATTTTTAAAAAAAAATCAAAAAATATCCAACAAAAAAGAACTATTTAATTTAATCGATGTAGTGATCTCAACATTAGAAGATCAAGAGCTGATAAGTGATAAATATTATTCTGATGTCAAAACCAAAGATTTATTAAGAAGAGGATATTCTTTAAATAAAATTAGGTACAGTCTTATTACAAAGGGCATAGATGAAAAATATATAAAAGCCAGCATCTCTAAAATTAAAGAAAATGAATCGGATCCTGATTTTTTTTCAGCAATAAAGATATGCAAAAGAAGAAGAATAGGACCATGTAGAGAAGAGAGNAATAGACCATTATTTTATAAAAAAGATATCTCAATTCTCGCAAGATCTGGTTTTAGTTACGAAATTTCGAAAAAAGTTTTAGAAATTCCAAAAGAAGAATTTAAAAAATTTTGTAAGATGATTTAATTAAGAGCTAAGGTTTTTTTTATGTTTTTTTGTTATTTTTAGTCAAATAATAGTCCAGTTTTTTTTTTAAAGATCTTTTCATATACAAAAAAAATAAGACGCCGAATANAGCAACAGATAGCACTATAATAAGTATTGTCTTTAACATCTTGAGTTAGATTTAANTTTATTTTTTGTTTATTTGATAGGNTTTGACTTCNGNAANATTAGTGTAGTGACATTTTCTTTTTCTTNAGGAANGTATGATTGTTTNAAGATATCAGGATTGATTGTATCAAAAGCGTGCTCAGTAATTGTTTTACCCGTGNTTTTTTTCACCATATAACTTGCGCCCGTAGTAACAGCTGACTGTGCTAATGACGCTGTNCTAAAACCAGAAGCGGCTGGACCTATGAAGGCCATGGGCACCATGAAACACCCAGATATCATCACGCCAAGCGNTGTTAATACTANCAATNTNTTAATCATCGAATCTCCCTAGAAAACTTAGNTAATTCTATCTTTNTATTAAATTAAAAAAAAGTAAAAGATTTAAGAAAATTATACAACTTGNGATAGAAATTTATTTNTCTAAATTTAATGANCTTTTGGCAATAATNGGTAAGTTTTTATAATCTTTCTTACCATATAAAATTTTTTTTTCTTCGTGAGTGGTAACTAAACCTCCTGCATGTTCTAAAATTGTATGGCCAGCAGCAATATCCCACTCAAACGCTCTAGCCTTGGCAGCATAAATATCTGCCTCTCCTGCGGCTAAAACGCAAAATTTGAACGAACTAGACATCTNGATTGTTTGTGAGACTTTATATTTTTTATAAATATTTAAAACCTCACTAGGAGTTTTGTCTGAATTCACTAAAGCGATTATTTCATTAGTGTTTATTTTTTTACAATTTAAAGTTGTTTTTTCCCCATTATTCATTTCAAATGCAAGATATTTGCCGTATGAGAAAAATAGTCTGTCTTTTTCTGGAGCATAAATGATACCAACAGCAGGTTTTAAGTTTATTATTAAGGCTGCATTTAAAGTATATTCATCCTTTTTCTTTATGTAAGCTTTGGTTCCATCTATCGGATCAATNAACCAAAAAGTTTTATTTTGATTTTNTATTCCTATANTAACCGTTTCCTCAGAAATGATAGGTATATCTGGAGTTAAATNTGNNATTTTNTCCTTCAGGAGTTGATCAACAGCCAGATCACCATCAGTTACTGGTGATTTGTCAGCTTTAATAGTAATTTTTACTCCCCGGCGACTAATCTCTTTAGCTATTTTTCCCGCCTCAAGGAATGTATCCAGNAGTTCTTCTNCNATATTTTTTAAATNTAAATTATTCAATTTTATNAATTTTTTCTAAAAGAATTTCGTTACTGTTTATAGTCTTCTTACCCACATTTTCAAAATTAACTGTTACTTTATTATTAATTATTGATTGAATTTGTCCAATACCCCAACTTTTATATTCAGGGTTTATTACATAATCTCCTGGTTCATAGTTTAAAAACATTTATGGAAAAGTATTATTTTATGTATTAGAACATATACATAATTTAATGAATATTAAATCAAAAAAATTTAATTCTCTAGGTTTTTTGAAGCGACCTAAAGATACAAAAGTTGTGGTTGCTATGTCGGGTGGCGTGGATTCTTCTACAGTGGCAGGTCTCATGAAAAAAGATGGTTACAACGTTATTGGAATTACCTTAAAACTCTATGATGATGCTAAATCATCTAAAGAGAGCAGGCAATGTTGTGCTGGCCAAGATATTTTAGATGCAAAAAGAGTATCGCAACAGTTAAATATTGATCATAAAATTTTATATTATCAAAAAAAATTTAAAAAAGATGTTATTGACTCATTTATCGACAGCTATGTTGCGGGGGAAACTCCGATTCCATGTGTACAATGTAATCAAACTGTGAAATTTAGAGATTTATATTCATATGCTCTAGAAATGAAGGCAGATGCTTTGATCACCGGACATTATGTTAATAGAATTAAAAAAAATGGAAATGCTGAGATGTATCGAGCTATAGATCTAACAAGAGATCAAAGCTATTTCCTTTTCAGTACCACTCAAGAACAGTTGAATTTTTTAAGATTTCCTTTAGGCCAAATGCAAAAAAAGGAAACTCGAAAAATTGCATCTGAGCTTAAATTAAATGTAGCGGATAAACCAGATAGTCAAGATATATGTTTTGTACCTAATGGAAATTATGCCTCTGTAATCAAAAAGTTTAGGCCAGAGTCTTTTCAAAAAGGTAATATTTTAGATATCGAAGGCAATATCGTTGGAAAACATGATGGCATAATCAATTTTACAATTGGCCAACGAAAAGGTATCGGTATTGCATATAAAGAACCGCTGTATGTGATAAATATTAATGCAAAAACAAA
>JAESSC010000057.1:839-3798 GCA_016764285.1 Pelagibacteraceae bacterium | reverse complement strand
AAAAATTATTACTGATAAATAATTAATTATCAAGATTCCAACCCACAATCCTTGTAATTCATAATTCAGGTAAAAACATAATAGCCAAAAAATAATCACTGCCCCCACAACTTCTTTAAACAAGCTAATAAAAGTCGTGTGGATTGGTTTTTTAATTCCTTGCATAAACGAGATTGAAATTTGTAAGATAGTAAATGCTGGTATAAATAATGCTGATATCTTAAGATAATTGGCACCTATTTCAATAACATTAAGATCGTTTGTAAATATTCCCATAAAATAATTTGATCCAAAAAAAATAATTAATCCACCAATTAACATCAAAATTAAACCGTACTTTAAGCATGTTAAAAATCCTTCTCTAATACGATCATATTTCATGGCACCAAAGTTTTGACCAGTTAGTGTAAGACAAGCAAAATTTAGACCTATGGCCGGTAATAAAATAATTTGCTCAATACGAAGTGCAATTCCATAAGCTGCTACAGAAGTGCTGCTTGTCTCTTGTGTCGGAAAAAAAGAAACAAAATAAGTAACAATAAAAAAACCGGAAGCAATACAAAGCATATTTAAAGAGGCAGGAAAAGCCTGTTTTAATATATCTATTTGATATTTTAGTTTTGGAATAAAATCTATAAAAGTAATGTTATCGAAATAGTCAGTAATTTTTTTTAGTCTATAAAATACATAAATTGTGGCAGCAAATTCAGCAGCAATTGTTGCATAAGCAATTCCTTTTACTCCCATTGCTGGAATTGGCCCATAACCATAAATAAATAATGGATCTAAAATTAAATTTATAAAAAAACCAATAATAAAAGTATTAGAATAAGTTTTTGTATCACCTACTGCATTTAATCCGGCCGTTGGCGTTGAGTCTAAAATAATAAAGATGCATCCGTAAAAAATGATATTTATGTATTGTACAGCAAAATTAAAATAGTCACCTGATGCATGTAAGAGATTAAATAAATATGAAGCAGATAAAATACCAATTATCATAATTACAAAAGAAGCTATGACGGAAAAACTAACAGTTTGAACTAGATATTTTTTTGCTAAAATTTTATCATTTGAACCTTCTGCGTTGGCAATTAAAGCAGTTGCTCCTTCACGTGTTCCTCTAGAAATTGTTATAATCATTAAATATATTGGAAAGGTAAGTGCGATAGATGCAACTGCTACTGAACTAATTTTTGAAGCAAAGTAGATATCAACCACATTAAACATAGTATGAAAAAAGAAACCAATGCTAACAGGCACTGCTATTTTTATTGCTAAATTAGGAATTGAGTCTTTTGTAAGGTTTAATTTTTGATTTTTCATTAGATTATTAAATAGATTATATTTATGTAAAACATAATACTATGCAAAGATTAATTTTTGATTTAATTTTATAATTAAATAATATTTTTAGATGAAAAAGTCAGTTTTATTTATTTGTGCAGATCAGTGGCGTTGGGACTGCTTTGGTTTTATGGGTCATAAATATGCTCAGACTCCAAATATTGATAAGTTAGTTTCACAAAGTACAGCTTTTACCAAGCATTTCACAAACATTATTCCTTGTGGACCTTCTAGAGCAACTATGCTTACAGGTTTATATCCATTTATTCATCGTTCAGTTATCAATGGAACTCCNTTGGATAAACGTTTCACTAATATTGCTTTGGAAGCAAAAAAACTTGGCTATCAACCAACTCTTTACGGTTACACCGATACTTCTTATGATCCACGTGAATTAAAAAAAAATGATCCTCATCTTTTTACTTATGAATCACCTATGAATGGATTTGATCCAATATGTCATTTGCCACATAGCAATCCAGAACCTTGGGCTGAATATTTAAAAAAAAAAGGTTACAAAGTAGAAAATCCAAAAAAACTATATGAGGGTCGATCTGCAAAAAATGAAGAAGGTTTTGTTTATAAAGCATGGGAATTTCCTACTGAAGTATCTGATACTTCTTTTTTANCAGACAGGGTAGTTGCTGATTTACAAAATACTAATAATCCATTTTTTATGCATGTCTCATTTTTAAAACCACATCCACCTTATCGAGTTTCAGAACCTTGGCATAGTTTAATTGATCCATCAAGTTTAGAACCACTAATTACAAATATAGAAAAAGAAAAAAGGATTAAACAACACCCTTTAATGAAAAACATTATCGAATACTATGAAGTTAATGATAATCATCCTCCAGAAATAAATTACTCAAAACTCACAACAAAAGATATTGCAAGAATTCAAGCTATATATTTGGGAATGTGTGCAGAAGTAGATTTTAATATCAATAAAATTTTAAAAGCACTTAATNATAGCGGGCAAGCGAATAACACTATGGTAATTTTTACAAGCGACCATGGAGAAATGTTTGGAAATCAATGGATGTTTGGTAAAAAAGGTTGGTGGGANCAATCNTNTCGNATNCCTTTAATTATTCATACTCCAAATTGTAAAACACAAATAATAGATCAAATGACAGAATCTGTAGATCTTGCTCCAACTATTATTGATTGGCTAGGTGGCGAGATACCAGTTGACTGGAATGGAAGGTCTTTACTTTCAATAGTTGAATCAGGTAAAACAAAAATACCTTCTCGTGAATATGTAATATTTGAATGGGATTTTCGTGAACTTTATGAAAATAAATCACTAAAAAAAATAAAGATAGCACCAGAAGAATCTAATTTGGCAGTGATAAGAAGTAACGAATGGAAGTATGTTCATTTTCCTGCTTTTATTCCTTTGCTATACAATTTAAACAATGATCCTTACGAAAAAGTCAATTTAGCTACAGATCCTAAGTATGATAATATTAAAGCTGAGATGNTAAGCAAACTTTTAAGTCATCGTATAAGACATTCTGAACGTCAAATGNCAAANANGANANTAACCCCNGNNGGNCCTCAAATCATTACATGGNCCTNCATNACAGNCAAATANTNNAAANTT
>JAESSC010000057.1:0-834 GCA_016764285.1 Pelagibacteraceae bacterium | reverse complement strand
TGCTTACAACTGTCATTGGTTCATATCCAAAACCTTCTTTTCTTAAATTGCCTGACTGGTTCAATGCAAAAGGAGGCACAGATACAAAACACCCAACAGAAGATTATAATAATGCCATCAAAAGCATGGGTGATGAAGCAGAGTCAATATTTCTAAAGGCAGCAAAAGAAGTCATTGAAGATCAGATAGCATGCGGTATCGATATCGTCACAGATGGTGAGGTAAGGCGAGAAAATTATATCCATTACCATTGCCGTCACCTAGAAGGCATTGATTTTAATAAGTTAACAAAAAAAATTGCAAGAACAGGCAATTATGAATGTTGGCTGCCAACAATTACAAATAAAATTGAAGCCAAAGATTCATTTTTAGTGCATGATTGGAGTGTAGCACAAAACATTTCATCGCAACCTGTTAAAATCACCATGCCAGGGCCCATGACGATTACAGATACTATTGCTAATGACTATTACACCTCTAATAGAGAATTAGGAGAAGATTTAGCGAAAGCTATCAATCTTGAATTAAATAGATTAGTTGATGCTGGATGTAAATATATTCAAGTTGATGAACCATTGTTTGCAAGAAAACCAAAGGAAGCAATTGAGTATGGGGTGGAAAACCTTGAAAAGTGTTTTGATGGCATCTCTAATCCTGACGTTGAAAAAATAACTCACATTTGCTGTGGTTACCCTGACAAATTGGATGCGGTTGATTATCCAAAAGCACCTCTTGATTCCTATCATCAAATTGCGGAATTATTGGATAAGTCAATTATAGATTCAATATCCATTGAGGATGCTCACCGTTATAATGATCTGTCCTTATTAGAGA
>JAESSC010000056.1 GCA_016764285.1 Pelagibacteraceae bacterium | reverse complement strand
ACGCACCTGCTTCAGTTAGTTTTTTTAAATTTTTTTTATAAAGATTCATAGTTATGCTGCTTTTACATTTTTGCTTCGCTTGTGTTCTAAATATTTTCGAATTGATATAGTTGCATCTCTACCGTCTCTAATTGCCCACACAACCAAAGAGGCTCCTCTGACTATATCTCCAGCGGCAAAAACACCGGAGAGATTTGTTTCCATAGTTTTTAAATTGATCTTTATAGTCCCCAATTTAGAAATAGATAGATCTGGGGAGTTAAATAATTTTGGTAAATCTTCAGGATCAAAACCCAAAGCATTAATTACCATATCCGCCTTCATTTCAAATCCAGAATTTGGGATAGGCTCAGGTTTTTTTCTTCCAGATGAATCCGGTTTACCAAGTTTCATCCTCTCAACTAACACTGATGAAATTTGTGATGTACCAATAAATTTTTTTGGATTTGATAACCATATAAACTCAACTCCTTCTTCTTCTGCATTATGTACTTCTCGTGCAGAACCGGGCATATTTTCTCTATCTCTTCTATACAAACACTTTACTGATTTTGCATTTTGTCTTACTGCAGTTCTCACGCAATCCATCCCGGTATCACCTCCGCCAATTATAATAGTGTTCTTGCCTTCAGCATTGAGTGTCCCGTTATCAAAATTATTTACTCTATCTCCCAAACCTTTCCGATTGGATGCTGTTAAAAATTCCATAGCTGGAAAAATATTTTTTAAATTAGAGCCCGGCAAATCGATTTCTCGAGGTTTATAAACGCCAGTAGCAATAAGTATTGTATCGTGTTTTTTTCTTAATTCATCGAGCGATATATCTTTTCCAACCTCAAAATCTTGTTTAAACTTTATTCCACTCTCTTTTAAAAGATTGGTTCTCCTTTCAACAGTAAATTTTTCTAGTTTAAAGTTTGGTATTCCGTAAATCAAAAGCCCACCTGGTCGGTCGTATCGATCGTAAATAGTTATTTTATATCCTGATTTTCTTAGCTCTTCTGCGCAAGCTAATCCCGCTGGTCCCGCTCCAATGATGCCAACGGATTGATCTATTTCTTTCAAAACTTTAATTGGTTTAATCCACCCTTTTTCCCATGCAGTATCTGTTATGTATTTTTCAACAGATCCGATTGTAACAGTTCCATGTCCTGCTCTTTCAATAACGCAATTACCTTCACATAAACGATCTTGCGGACAAATGCTTCCACAAATCTCAGGCATATTATTTGTGCTATGAACTAATTCATGAGCTTCTTGAAGCCTCCCTTCGGCGGTCAACTTTAACCAGTCAGGAATATTATTATGCAAAGGACAATGAACTTGACAAAAAGGAACTCCACATTGTGAACATCGGCTCGATTGTTCTTTAGCTTTCTCGTGAATAAATTGATCATAGATTTCTTTAAAATCTTTAGTTCTTAAACCACCGACTCTTTTAGCTGGCATTTGCATTCCAACGTTTACAAATTTAAGCATTTTATCCGACATAATATTTTCCTTATAACCGTTATCTTTTATACCAATAAAAATAAGGCTAAAAGGATTTTTAGGACATAAAAGCTGACCTATATATTGAAAAANNCAATAAANTAATGATTTATTTTTGCATATCTGTTATGCAATGCCTNNAATCAATGCTTTCATCCATAGAAATTTTAATTTTAGCGGCTATTCAAGGTATTTCTGAGTTCTTACCAGTAAGTTCTGTTGCTCACTTAGTTTTAGTTTCAAAATATTATGCATTTAACAATCAAAACTTATTAATCGATATCTGNTTACATCTTGGTTCCTTAATAGCAATCATATTTTATTTTAGAAAAGACTTATTTAATTTCATTCAAAATAAAACTTTCTTAATCAAAATTCTCATAAGCACCATTCCAATAATTCCTGTCGGTTACATTCTTTATCAAACAGGATTAATTAATCATTTAAGAAGCTTAGAAATTATTGGATGGACAAGTTTGATATTTGGCCTTCTTTTATATGTTAGTGATAAGGTTAAAATTACAAAAAAAATTGATACAGAATTTAATAATAAATCGGCAATTATTATTGGTTTGTTTCAAGTTATAGCTTTAATACCTGGAGTTAGCAGAACCGGAATTACTATCACCTCAGGAAGACTATTGGGATTTAATAGGTTTGATTCANCTAAAATTTCATTTTTCTTATCAATACCAACTTTAGCGGCTGCTAGTCTTTTAGGGATTTATAATATTTATANGGTNGGAAGNACTGAACTTAACTTTTTAGCAATTATCGCTGTTATATTTTCTTTTATTTTTTCATATTTTACAATCGTAGTCTTTCTAAACTATATTAAAAAATTTAGTTTGAATATATTTGTAATTTATAGAATTTTACTTTCATTACTATTGCTGTTTATTGCTTACTTATAATTTTTTTCATAAATTGGTGCAACCTGAGACAATAAAACACCTCCAAGGATTAGCGTACAACCAATAATATTATTTAAACCTAAAATCTGGCTTAAAATTAACCATGCAGCAATTGCTGCAAAAACTCCCTCAAGTGACATAACAATTGCTGCTGGAGCTGGTGNAATATTNCTCTGNCCAAAAATTTGTAAANCAAATGCAGCACCGCCGGATAGTATGCCCGCGTATAAGATTTCAAAAGTTTCCAATTTAATTTTTGAAATATCTATTTCCTCAAATATAATTGCTAATAAAAAGGATAATGTGGCAACAATCAGATTTTGTAATAAAGCAATAAAAAAAGGTAAATCAAAGTGTTCTATTATTTTTCCTATATAAATAATGTGAAGGGCCCAAAATAAAGCNCCGATTAATACTAAACCATCGCCAAATCTAATATTGGCATTACTAATGTCGCTTAAAAGATAGCCTCCAATTATACACGCTAATACAGAAGGCCATATAGACCAATGTAATTTCTTGGAAAATAAGAAATAAACAATGATTGGAACCATTGGTACATAAAAAATAGTGAAGAAAGCAGAATTGGCTACATCGGTGTAAAGCAATGAAACTTGTTGGAATACAGTTCCGAAAAATAAAAATACTCCAATAATTATTATAAGTTTTGAAAANTTTTTTGGTTTAGTTTTTATTTGTTCATTAATTTTTTTTNTCTCTAATAATAAAACAAATGGAGTTACTGTTAAAAAGCCCACAAAAAATCTAACAGAGTTAAAAGTAAACGGGCCTATATTATCCATACCCNTATCTTGAGCAATAAACGTCGTCCCCCAAATGANGGTACAAACAACTAAACAAATAAGCGATATTGTTTTTTTCATTGGGGAAGGACTATACTGCTAATTTATAAGCAAAATCCTTTCCTAAACTTTCTCTTAAATGTACACAAAAACGAGCGCCTTCAGCTCCATCAATGATTCTGTGGTCGTAAGACAGCGACAATGGAAGCATGATTCTACTTTGATATTTTCCATCCATAAATACTTGTTTAGTTTCTGCTCTACCAACACCAAGAATAGCAACCTCAGGTTGATTAATGATNGGAGTAAAAAAACTTCCTCCGATATTTCCTAAGCTTGAAATTGTAATTGATCCTCCAAAAAATTCCTTTTTATCAATTTTAAGTTCTTTGCAAAGTGTACTTACCTTTTTTAATTCTTTTCCTAATGCCGTTATATCTTTTTTATCTGCATCTCTAATTTTGGGAACCATTAAACCATGTGGAGTATCTACTGCTATTCCTACATGGAAATATTTTTTATAGATTACTTTTCCATTTTCTAAATCTAAAGAAGCGTTAAAATTTGGATAATCTTTTAAAGCTTTTACAACCGCTCTTATAATAAACGTCAATGGTGTAATTGAAATTTTTTCTCCCGTATACAAGTCTCTTAAAGTTTTTCTAAATTTATCCATTTCAGTAATATCTGCTTCATCATGGTGGGTAACGTGCGGAATTTCATTCCAAGATTTTTCTAAATGTGATCTAGCAATTTTTTTGATTCTAGGAATTGGCTGGACATCAATTTCGCCAAATTCTGAATGCTCATATTCTTGAGGTGTTACAGTTCGTTTTTTTGCAATTTCTCCCGAAAGCGATTCTTTGATAAAAGACCTAACGTCGTTTTCAGAAACTCTTCCTTCCCTCTGCGATCCATGTATTTGATATAGGTTAGCTCCTAGCTCTCTTGCAAACTTTCTTACTTTTGGACTTGCACTAATGATTTGTTTTTTATCAGACATCTTTACAATNCCGTTGGAATAGGCTTATNTTTATCTATCTTATACTTTTTCATTGCTTCTTCAGCATATTTTGAAGAAATGAGTTGTTCTTTAGCCAATGCACTTAATGCATAAGTTACAATATATTCTTTATCAACTTCAAAAAATTTTCTCAGGTTTTTTCTACCATCACTTCTGCCATATCCGTCGGTTCCAAAAGAATAAAAAGATCTGGAAATGTAAGGTCTTATTTGATCAGCATAAGTTTTAATATAATCAGAAGCTGCAACAATCAGACCCTCTTTATTTCCTAAGCATTTTTCTATATATGATTTTTCCGGTTTCTTTCCTGGATTTAGGAGATTTTTTCTTTCAATTTTCATACCATCATTTCTTAACTCATTAAAACTCGTAACGCTCCAAACATCACTATCGATGTTATAATCTTTGCTTAGAATTTCTGCTGCCGCTATTATCTCTCTTAAAATCGCNCCACAACCTAGTAATTGAATTTTAGTTTTTCCTTTATTGTTAAATTCTTTAAATAAATACATACCTTTAAGGANACCTTTTTCGCAATCTTTAGGCATCTCCGGGTGTTGATAGTTTTCATTCATCACTGTTATGTAATAGAAAATATTTTCTTGCTTATCATGCATTCTTCTTAATCCTTCTTGTAAAATAATTGCTAACTCATAGGAAAACGTTGGATCATAACTTATGCAATTCGGAATCGCTGAAGCCAATANATGACTATGGCCATCTTGGTGCTGCAGCCCTTCTCCAGCTAGAGTGGTTTTGCCTGATGTCGCCCCTATAAGAAACCCTCTGGTTTGAGCATCTCCAGCGGCCCAAGCAAAATCCATTACTCTTTGAAAACCAAACATAGAGTAAAATAGGTAGATCGGGATCATTTCTAAATCGTGATTGGTATAAGCGGTTCCTGCCGCGATCCACGAACACATTGCTCCTGCCTCAGTAATTCCCTCTTCTAATACTTGCCCTTTTTTATCTTCCCTATAAAAGCTTAATTGTTCTGAATCTACAGGTTCATACTTTTGACCTTCATGAGCATAAATTCCTATTTTTTGAAAAAATCCTTCCATTCCAAAAGTCCTTGCTTCATCTGGGATGATAGGAACTAATTTTGAAGCAATGTTTTGATCTCTCAATAAACTTGTTAACATCCTGACTAATNCCATGGTGGTTGACATTTTATGCTCTCCCGAAGATTTTAACATGNTCTTAAAAATATCTTTTGAAGGTTTTTTAATTGGTTTTGCGTAAGAAGTTCGCTCTGGTATATTTCCTCCGAGCATCATTCTTCTTTCCTTAAGATATTTTATTTCCTCAGACTTTTCACCTGGTTTATAAAATTCTACATTTTTTACTTGTTTGTCTGTAAGAGGAATATCAAAACGATCCCTGTAGTATAGCAAGTCTTCCTCTCCTAATTTTTTTTGCTGGTGAGTTATATTGATACTTTCTCCGGACTTGCCCATACCATAACCCTTAATAGTTTTTGCAAGAATTACGGTTGGTTGACCCTTAGTCTTCATTGCCGCATCATAAGCTGCATAAACTTTGTGAGGATCATGACCTCCTCTGTTAAGTTTCCATATATCTCCATCAGTCATAGTTGAGACTAATTCTTTTAGCTTGGAATATTTTCCAAAAAAATTCTCTCTAACGTAAGCCCCACCTTTAGCTTTAAATGCTTGATATTCCCCATCAACACATTCATTCATTCTTTTTATTAATAAGCCGCTTTTGTCCTTTGCGAGTAAAGGATCCCAGTAAGATCCCCAAATAACTTTTATTACATTCCATCCAGCTCCTCTAAAAATGCCTTCAAGCTCTTGGATAATCTTGCCATTTCCTCTAACTGGACCGTCTAATCTTTGTAAATTACAATTAATAACAAATATAAGATTATCCAATTTTTCTCTGGAAGCTAATCCAATTGCTCCTAGAGATTCTGGTTCGTCCATTTCTCCATCTCCTAAAAATGTCCAGATTTTTCTGTCTTCATCTTTTAATAAACCTCTGTTAATTAAATACTTTGTAAACCTGGCTTGATATATTGACATAATAGAACCAAGACCCATTGAGACTATTGGAAATTGCCAAAATTTAGGCATTAGCCATGGATGAGGGTAGGATGAAAGACCCTCTCCATCAACTTCCTGTCTAAAATTATTTAGTTGCTTTTCAGTAAGTCTTCCTTCTAAGAAAGCCCGTGCATACATTCCGGGCGCACTGTGACCTTGAAAATAAATTAGATCTCCTCCAAATTTATTATTTTTTGCACGCCAGAAATGGTTCATTCCCACATCGTAAAGTGTAGCAGCTGATGCAAATGTCCCTATATGACCCCCTAATTCTGGATTTTTTTTATTTGCTTTTACAACCATGGCTGCTGCATTCCATCTAATTAAAGATCGTATCCTTCTTTCTATATTTTGATCACCTGGAGACTTAATTTCGGATTCAGGAGGTATGGTATTAATATAGGGAGTGATACGAGTTAAAGGTCTATGAGAACCTTCTTTATAAGTTTCATCTATTAATTTCTTAAGTAAATAATGNGCACGATCCGAACCATCTTTTGAAATAACTGCATCTAGAGAATCTAACCATTCTTTTGTTTCTATTGGATCAATGTCGCTACCATTTGGACGGGCATAAACTTTTTTTGGTGATTCTGTTTTAGGTTTTTGAACTATAGTCTGTTCAGCTTGCTTAATAATTTTCTCAGTTTCTGGAAGNATANTCTTCNTTTTATGGGTTTTGTTTCTTCTTTCTTTTGTTCTTTTGATTTCTGTTCAGATTTTGTTTCAGCATCTTCAATTAATACTAAAACACTTCCTTTTGAAACTTTGTCACCTATTTTAACTTTTAAGGAGGAAATTTTTCCTGCAAGNGGTGATGGAACTTCTACGCTAGATTTGTCACTTTCTAAGGTAACGATAGGATCATTTTTATTGATTACATCTCCGGGTTTAACCAAAACCTCTATAATTTCAATGCTTTCAAAATCGCCAATATCGGGAACGGATATTTCTGTTGCCATAATTGTTGTTTTATTTATACCATAATTTCATCTTTTTTCAGCCATGTAAATATTGTNGCTGTAGTTATGACTTTAATTTTACAAAATATAGGTAAATTATTTGAACCTAAATTCAAAAATTTAGATGCAAAACTTTGGGTACAAAAAGTAATTTTAAAAAAATATTTTAAAAAAAATTAAGAATTGCTTTCTATACACATCGCAATTCCCATGCCACCACCAATACAGAGAGTTGCCAAAGCTTTTTTAGCATCTCTTTTAGTCATTTCATGCAAAAGCGTTACAAGAATTCTGGNACCGGAAGCTCCAATAGGATGACCAAGAGCAATAGCACCACCATTTACATTTACTTTTTCTTTAGGTATTCTTAAATCTTTTATCACNGCCAAACTTTGNGCTGCGAAAGCCTCATTCGCTTCAATTAAATCCAAATCACTAATTTTCCATCCTGCTTTTTCTAAAGCTTTTTTTGATGCAGGAATCGGTCCCGAGCCCATCAAAGAAGGATCTACGCCGCATGTAGCCCATGAAGCAATTCTCGCTAGAGGATTTAAATTTCTTTTGTTGGCTTCACTTTGACTCATTAAAACAACTGCAGCAGCGCCATCATTAATACCAGAAGCATTTCCTGCAGTTACAGTTCCGTCTTTTTTAAATGCAGGATTTAATCTCGTAAGAATTTCTATTGTCATTCCCGCTCTAGGATGTTCATCAACCTTAAATATGGAATCACCTTTTTTAGATTTTAAAACCACTGGAACTATTTCATTTTTGAATTTTCCATCCTTTTGTGCTTTTTCAGTTTTAGTCTGTGATGACAAGGCAAAATCGTCTTGATCTTTTCTAGTAATTTGCCATTTAGAAGCTACATTCTCAGCAGTAATTCCCATATGATAACCATTAAACGCATCCCACAGACCGTCTTTGATCATTGTATCTACAAGTTTTGATTCTTTNAATTTTTGCCCTTTACGAATATTAATTGCATGGGGTGCGTTCGACATACTCTCTTGACCTCCAGCAACTATTATATTTGCATCGTTAGACATGATTGCTTGATATCCGGCAGCGACCGACCTTAATCCTGATCCACATACTTGATTAATAACATACGCTGTTTTATCNATTGGAAGTCCCGCTTGGATGGCAGCTTGCCGTGCTGGATTTTGTCCTGCAGATCCTGTTAATACTTGACCCATAATTACTTCATCAACATCATTTGATTTTATCTTTGATTTTTTTAAAACTTTTTTAATCACAACAGATCCAAGCATGTGACCTTGTATATTTTTAAGAGAACCACCAAATGTTCCAACTGGAGTACGAACCGCAGAAGTTATTACCACGTTTTTTTCGTTCGATTTCATAATTTAATTTACTCTGTTAAATGATAAAATGAATTTGATCAATAACAACATATAACATTAACTTTACAAAGAAATTACTCACAAAGACGCTTTAAATAGGACATATTCTTTGGTAATAAAACATTGAGCGCCTGTAGCTCAATTGGATAGAGCGCTTGGCTACGGACCAGGAGGTTCTGGGTTCNACTCCTAGCAGGCGCGCCAAAGAATTACCTTTATCTTAAGTTTTGAACGGATAGTCTTAGTAAAAGGTTTTTGGTATCATAGGAAAGAAATTGAAAATAAATGCAAAAATTATTTCTATACACGTTTCTGGTATTAATAATATTTATAAATAGCGCTAGCGCAACTTGTGATGACAAACCGGGCGATGGAGTTGATTATTCCAATTGTCAGTTCGCCGATGAGCAAGACTTGAACGGCACATACATTCCGAATGCCAATTTGTCTTTTACCGGATTTATTAAAGTTATATTTGATAAAAGTATAATGATGAACTCAACTTTGGCGAATGGCAATTTTCCAGAATCTTCCTTCTACCGAGCTAATTTGTATGAGGCTAATCTTGAAGGAGGTAACTTTGAAAAAACAAATTTTGAAAGCACCAATCTAACTCGTGTTAATTTCAAAGGTGCTTCTTTAGTTGAGGCGATATTCAAAAACAGCAATCTTTTTGAGGCTGATTTTACTGGAGCCAATATTTTGAATGCNAATTTTGAGGGAGCTAATTTAAATAATGCAACTTGGGTTGATGGAAAAAAATGTTCCCTCGGCTCGATTGGTGTGTGTAAAATAAATTAATTATGAATTTTAAATGGATAACACATGCGCCATTACAAAAAGCAGTAATATATTTATTTATTTTTATTATTATCTTTATTTTAATTTTAACATTTATTTTTTGAATTAAATTATGACTGAAGAATTTAAACAAATTAGCACCACAAGTGGTTTCATGAAACATAACGGTGGAATTTTGTTTAGAACTATTTCTGAAAATGAATATGAATTTAAAACCAAAATTAATGAAAACCATCTAAATACAGCAAAAATTACTCATGGTGGATTTATTGCAGCTCTAGTTGATGCTGGAGCTGGTACTGCAGCGCACAGATCAGCGGATAGTGGTCTGTGCGTTACTATTTCATTAGAGTTAAAATTCATTTCTTCCGTTAAACTAGATCAAGAATTGATAGGATTGGCCAAGGTTCAAAAAAAAACTAAATCGTTAGTTTTTTTGACTTGTGAACTAAGGGCCGATAATAAAATTGCAGCAACTGCTTCGGGAATTTGGAAAATAATCAAGAAGTAGTTTTTCTTTTATAATTTAAATAACCAAATCCAAATAATACCAATAAAGCAAAAGGATAAACGATGGCTTTATTAGGCCTTTCTAAATTTTCAATTTTAAACTCGCTAATTACATCTCTAGTTTCAAAGCCCGATTTTTTGGCAAGACCGTTCCATATAAGAGTGTCTACAGTTATCCTTCCCTCTTTATCGACAAGATTAATACCATAATCCTCTAATGAGTAATTTTCATTAAAGCTATCTTTCTTGATTACAAAAAGCTTATATCTGTCACCATATTCTGTTCGTCTCGTTACCCTTATATGAACATCTCGATCNGGTTTTAAATTAATAAATTGTAAATTACTTATTTGTAATTGTGTGTATTCATACTTTGGATAAAATTTATCAAGCACNTAGTCTGGCCTAAATAATGATAATGATATTAAAATAAANANTATTATTTCATACCATNNNANTTTATTNATNAACCAACCNTGTGTNGCAGCTGAAAAAACCAGTATAGCAATCAATGATGTTGTTATTACCATCAGACCGTGCCAAATACTTTTGATTCCGATAAGCAAAAGTTCACTGTTAAAAATAAATACCACTGGCAATATTGCTGTTCTTAGACTGTACCAAAAAGCTTGAATACCTGTCTTGATAGGGTCAGCTCTTGATATTGCTGCAGCTGCATAAGATGCTAAACCTACAGGTGGTGTAACATCAGCCATTAAGCCAAAATAGAAAACATATAAATGTACCGCTATTAAAGGAAAGACATAACCTGATGCAGCACCAACCTCAACAACAACATGTGCCATCAACGCTGCAACGACAAGATAATTTGCCGTAGTTGGCAATCCCATTCCCAAAATAATACAAAGAACAGCAGTTAGAGCTAATAATATTATTACATTACCGCCAGAAATTGCCTCAACAATTACAATTAAATTATTGCTTAATCCAGTGGAAGCTACCGCTCCAACAATGATNCCCGCTGTTGCAATGGCAATTGCAACATTAATCATATTAATTGCTCCTTTTTCTAAACCTGCAATTATTTCATTGATACCAAATTTTAATCCANCAAATNGACTAAGATTNTTTTTNTTTGCNGNTAATACNNCTCNAACAAGAATAATAANCATTAAAGAAAGAATNGAGTAAAATACAGCCGATGCGGCTGTCCATCTTTCTATTAAAAGAAGATAAACCAAAATAAATATTGGAATTAAATAATGAATTCCGCTTAAAAAAGTTTTTCCAAGTGGTGGAATTTCACTTTCAGGTAATCCTCGAATATTTAGTTTTACAGATTCAAGGTGTGAAATATAAAAAAGTGCAATGTAAGATATAACAGCCGGCAAGAATGCATGAGTAATGACTGTAAAATAAGAAATACCTAAAAGTTCTGCCATAACGAAAGCAGCNGCACCCATAATGGGNGGCATTATTTGACCATTTACAGAAGCNGCAACTTCTATGGCNCCNGCTTTAACTGCAGTAAGTCCAGATTTTTTCATAATGGGAATTGTAAAAGTTCCTGTGGTAACTGTATTNGCNACNGATGAACCTGAAATTAATCCTGTCAGTCCCGAGGCAAGAATAGCTGCTTTAGCAGGTCCTCCTCTCATTTTTCCAACTAAGGCAAAAGCTAAATTNATAAANTATTTNCCTCCACCNGCTNNATCTAAAATTGCACCAAATAAAACAAATAAAAAAATGAAACTAACCGAAACACTTATTGGAATTCCGAAAATTGCTTCTCCACCAAACCAATGATACCCAACTAATCTTGTGATCGATAAACCTTGATGCGAAATTAAATATGGCATTGATTGACCAAAGATTGAAAAAAGTATGAAAATGAGCGCTATTGCTACCAAGGGAATTCCTATTGCTCT